>JALYUI010000452.1 GCA_030853845.1 Bacteroidota bacterium
GCGTGGGCCAGGTTCAGCACCAGGCGCGGGTCGGGCTGGCGGGTGGTGCCGGCCGCCAGGGCATTGCCGAAGGCCAGCGCCGCCAGGCCGGCTTCGCCCCGGCGGTAGGCAGCCGTGGCATCGGCCACGGCCACGTTGCGGTCGTGCACCATCGTCAGCAGCTGCCACCCCGGCCCGCCGGTCAGCAATAGCCCCAGCAATACCAGGTATTTCATGGGCGAATAATGGTGATGGTGAGTATAATGTCCAGTGCCAATAGCAGCAGCGCTGCGGCCAGGGGGTAGCGGTAGCGGTTGTCGGCCACGGCAATCGAGCGCACCTGCTCAGCCGGGCCGGGCATGGTGCGCAGGGCGCGCAGCAGGGGCTCCAGGCTGGCCTGCTGGTTCGACAACCCGAAATATTGCCCGCCGGTTTGGGCCGCCAGTTGCAGCAGCGGAGCCTCGCGTAACCGGGTGAGCGCCGGCCGGCCCTGGCCATCGGTCACAAACCCGCCCGTCGGATTGGGAATTTTCGTGCCCGCCACCGTGCCCACGCCCACCGGATACACCCGGGCCCCGGTGCGGGCCAGCTCGCGCAGCACCGGCTCCAGGTTCTCGCCGAAGTCTTCGCCGTCGCTCACCACGACCAGGGCGGTGGCCCGGGGCGGGGCGGCCGTCGTGCCCGGCGTAGCGGCCAGCCGGGCCAGTACCAGCTCCAGCGGGGCACGCAGCGTAGTGGGGCCGGGCGGCAGCAGCGCGGTGCGCAGCGTCCCGATAAATGTTTGCACCGCTTCCTGGTCGTAGGTGAGCGGGCATTGCACCATGGCCTCGGTCCCGAAAACGACCAGCCCCACCCGGTCGGCCGGAAACTGGCTCACCAGCTCACGCAGCTCGGCCTGGGCGCGCAGCAGGCGCGTGGGGGCCACGTCGGGTGCATCCATCGAGCGCGACACGTCGACCAGCAGCCACACGTCTTTGCCGGCTGTGCGCACGGCCCGCTGGCTCACGCCCAGGGCCGGCCCCAGCACCGCGCTCAGCAGCAGCGTGGCCGTGGCCAGGCGCAACAAGCCCTTCCAGCCCCGGTGCCGGGCGCGGCTGCCCAGTAACCGTCCCAGCCGGCCGCCGCGCCGCCAGTGCAGCACCAGCAGCAGCAGGGCCAGCAGCAGCGCGGCCGCAGCAGTGGTAAAATCAGGATAGGCCCAGGTCAGCACGTTCAGGAAATGTAAGGCCCAATATTACGGCCCCTTGCGCAGCAGCGCGCGGTTCCGGCGCGGTTACCGGCCTAGCGGGGTAACAGTGGGCTTTTGGGGGCGCGCAATAAAAGTTTTGGGAAAAGCGCGGCCGTTTACAATCGGCCCGTATATTTGCACCCGCTTCAGACGGAAGCGAAACAACAGCCGGAGAAGTGGGTGAGTGGCTGAAACCAGTAGTTTGCTAAACTGCCGTAGCTCTAAAGGTTACCGGGGGTTCGAATCCCCCCTTCTCCACTATAATGTTGGGTTGCGAAAGCAGCTCGTTGGGGCTCCAACCAGCAAGTCGTTTTCCTGACTCAACATTATTTTTTTTCGGGGTGTAGCGTAGCCCGGTATCGCGCCTGGTTTGGGACCAGGAGGTCGTAGGTTCGAATCCTGCCACCCCGACATTTTCCCCCCGTTTTCGACCCCGTAGCTCAGCTGGATAGAGCAACTACCTTCTAAGTAGTCGGTCTTTGGTTCGAATCCAAACGGGGCCACTGAAACCGCCTTGGCAACTTGCTGAGGCGGTTTTTTTGTGCCTTCACAATTGCCAGCCGGCTTTCGGGGAGCCCGGCAGCCGGCGGTTGGGCAGACAGCCAAACCCGTGGGGGCCGGGTGGCAATATGCTGCCCGCTGAAACAAGAAGCCGGGTTTTTACGTCCGGCTAGCAGCGGGCCGCTCCAGCGTCTGCCAGGTCTCCAAAGCATGTCAGCAATGCGGGATTATGCCAAAGTTGCGCCTGGGATTCTTATCTTGGCCCCTCAATAACACCTTTCCTTGCTTCACAAGCCGGTTTCTGCGGCCGGGCTTCTCAAACCATCCGTATTTTCCCCTTACTGTTTCACTCACTGATTACTTTCAAATTTCTCATGAAAAAAAGCGTACTCATTCTGGCACTGCTGGGTGCTGCCGCAAGCGCGCACGCCCAAACCCCCAACATACGGGGCCCCTGGACGGAAGTAAACGTCACCAACCCTATTTCGGCGGCTCCGGGCTACCGGATTGAGGATGTGAGTACGGTTTCCGCCGACGTAGCCTGGGCTTTGGCTCGGGAAGACAACGCCGGCTCCAAGTCGGAATACTTTTTCCGCACGTCGAATACCGCAGGTACTGATTTCGCCTTCGACCAGATTACGGCCTCCGGCTCCGTTTCTACCTACAATGCCTCCAATATCGCGGCGGTTTCGGCCACTACAGCGTTTGTAAGCCGGTATGGCGCGACGGGCGGCGGCGAAATTCTGCGCACCACCAACAGCGGGGCCAGCTGGACCCTGCAAACGGCACCAAGCGACTTCACGGCCGGCGGCGGCTTCCTCGATTTCGTGTACATGTTCGATGCCAACGTGGGCGTAGCCGTGGGCGACCCCACCAATGGCTACTTCGAAATTCGCCGCACCACCGATGGCGGCACGACCTGGAACCGCATTGCGTCGCAGCCCGCGCTGATTCCGAACACTGCCGAAGCCGGACTCACCGGCTCCTATTTTGGCCTGGGCAACACTATTTGGTTTGGTGGTGCCACGCTCGATGACGCCCGTCAGGAGCGGGTCTTCAAATCGACGGACCGGGGCGTAACCTGGACCGTGAGTG
>JALYUI010000456.1 GCA_030853845.1 Bacteroidota bacterium
GCTTCAACCCACCCGAAACGACCGCCTTGCCCTTTCAGGGACCGCATTTACACTGGGATATGAGCCTGGAGCCGCCGCTGCATTTTGGTACGCAGGGCCTGCTCTACCTCTGCGACACGCCAGCCGAGCAGGGCGCATTCTGCTGCGTGCCGGGCTTCCACCGTCAGCTGGAAAGCTGGCTGGTGGCCCTGCCCGCCGGCACCAACCCACGCCAGGTGAACCTGGACGCATTGGCCGTGCCCATTGCGGCCGAAGCCGGCGATTTTATTATCTGGCACCACATGCTTCCGCACGGCAGCAGCCCGAACCGGGGCAGCTACCCGCGCATTGTGCAATACCTGAACATGTATCCGGTCGAGTTCAAGGAAAACCTGGCCTGGCTGTAAGCGCTGCCGCCCGCTGCCTGCACCGGGCACCCCGGGCAAAGCTGAGCGGATGCCCGTGGGACCCGCGCCAAAAAAATAGCCGCCCTTATAGGAGCGGCTATATAAAGCACATAAACAGCTGGAAATCAATCGTCCGATAATTATCGCATAGTGAGCATCGCCGCTAATGACGATACCGGAATCAGTTGTAAGTGATGTTGGTGGGGCTCGGCGGCATGAGCACCGAGGCCCGGATGGGCATGGAGCGAAACGTGGGAACGTGGGCTTTGCGCACCGGGGCCGCCACCAGCTCCACGCGTATGAGAGAGGTAGCCAGGATTGTCCAGAACAGAAAAGCGGTGGCGAGGATGGACAGCTTAGACATGGCGGCGAGCGTTGAAGTAGTTGACTGATACAAACCTACTCCTTCGCGCTACGGTCGGATTTCACCCTTCGACAAACCTGTGCTGCCCCTCGTCGAACCAGTCGTTTTCCGGTGCCAGCCTTTTCGGCGGTAGCCGGTGCGATAAGCGTCAGGTCAGTCGCCGGGGCGTTGGCAGAAGGCTCCTCAACGCGCTTCTACGACCAGCCGGCGGCCCAGCGCCCGCGCCAGGTCGGGCACGTCGTAGCGTTGCAGCACGCCGGGCACCACGTCGGAATAAGCGTCGTGGGCGGTGGGTTGGGCCAGTCGCTCCTGCCACGAAGCCGGCAGCGCCCGCAGCCGCACCCGGCTGACGAGTCCGGAGCACGTCCCGGCGTGCAGCGCCACTAATTCCGACGACGGCCCCACCGCGTAAAAGTCGACGAGCCGGCCGCCCGGCCTGAGGTCGGCCCCGTAGCGCGCCAGCTGCACGGCATCGGCCAGGCGCTGGTAAAGCAGCGACAGGCCCAGGTGCAGGCTCAGCAGGGCCGGGCGGTACTCGCGGTTGTAGTACTTGGGGTCGAGGGCGGCGGCGGGGTCGGCGGTTTCGCCCTGGCCGCGCAAGTCGGCCAGCAGCACGGTGTCGTAATGCTGGAGCTGGGTGCGCAGCCAGACGGTGCTGTCGGCCAAGGTGACCTTCCCCGCATCGGCAAAGCAAATGAGCAGGCGGCGGCCGGGGCGGGGGGCGGGAGCATCGAGCCGCAGCACCGGCAGCGGCAGGAACCGGCCGCTGCGTACGATGAGCTGTTGAAACAGCAGGCCACCCCGGCGCAGGGTATCGCGCTGCTCCACTTCAAAATCCGGGAGTTCTTTTTCGTCCCCGATGGCAAATAAAGCGCGCATGTTCGGCTCTCCTACCCAGCTCAAAAACTGCTTCCCCAGATTGGGGGATTTTAGGACGGGCCGGCGAGCGGCCAGCCGCCGCGCTTCAGCTTGATAGAATGTCGACAGGTTTTCCTCGTCGGCGAAGCTGGTGTTCACCTGCCCGGTAGCGGTGCATTGCAGCTCGCGGGCGGTGGCCACGGGCAGCGGGCATTCCGCTACGGCGGCGGCCGCTGCCTCCCCTGCCAGCCAGCGCAGGAAGAAGCGCACGGCCACCTCGCGCTTGGGCTTCGAGATGCCGTGGCCGTCTTCGGCCGTGAAAAGCTCGTGCTGCTGCGGCCGCCCCAGCGCCTGATAGATACTCCCGATTTCGGCGTGCGCGGTTTCGATGCTGTGGTAATCGACGAAATCGTAGCGGCCGGCCAGCAGCAGCAGCGGCTTGGGGGCGAAGGCAATGGGCCAGTCGGCCAGGTCGAGGCCGAAACGGCCGGCGTTGGGCAGCATCACGCAGCCGTCGGCGGGGCCGGTGAGTTCCAGGTTGCGCTCGCCGGCCGCCACGTAGCTGCACAGGGCCGCTACTTTCAGGCGGGGCTCCAGGGCCAGCAGGTAGGCGGTTTGGGTAGCCCCGCCCGAATTGCCGAGGCAGCCGAAGCGGGCCGTGTCCACATCGGACCGGGTGGCCAGGTAGTCGAGGGCGCGGATGTTGTCCCAGAGCTCGGCGGCGGGCAGGTTGTGGCCTACCAACGCCGCCTGGGCATTTAGCAGCGTATGCTCGGTAGTGCCGCCGCGCGTGAGGCCCTTGCCAGCCGCGTCGGTCAGCTGCAGGCGCTCGCCCTGCGAAACGGGGTCGGGCACCAGCACCGCGAAGCCGTGCGTGGCCAGCAGCAGGGCCGTTTGCTGGTAGCTGATGGTGGCTTTGGCTTCGGCCTCGTGGCCACAGGGCAGCAGCACGGCGGGCCACTGGCCCGGCCCGTCGGGCACGTACAAATTAGCCGTGACGTGGTGGTGCGGCGTGCTTTCGTAAATAATTTTCTCGATGCGGAGCCCGGGCCGGACCAGCTGGCCCACCACCTGCGCGTGCAGCGGCGTGCGGGCCGGTAGCGGCCCCAGTACCCGTCGGCAACGGGCGCGCACGCTGTCGCGGTAAGCGGCCGCACCAGCCGCCGACTGCGCGGCGCGGCCCAGCTCGGCAGCGCGGCCGGCGTACTGCGCGTGCAGTTGCTGGGTAAGGTAGCTGGTGAGGGTAGTATTCGCCTTCCAGTCGAGCACGGTGGGGCCAACCTGGGCGCGGGCCGTGGCGCAGGCGGCCAGTGTAGCCAGCAGCAACAGTAGTAGCGTTTTCATGGGATGCTGCTCCGGAAATTCAATGCGGCTGCCATCCTGGGCGCTTCGCGGAAGTGGCGCGGGCGCGGGGAGAGATGCAGAGGGGCAGTGGTTTTGTAACAGAATTTTTGTAACATTTTAAAATG
>JALYUI010000462.1 GCA_030853845.1 Bacteroidota bacterium
GCGCCCGGCCCATCGCGCGCATCAGCTACCAGGAGGCAATGGAGCTGTCGCACTTTGGGGCGAAGGTGCTCTATCCGCCTACTATTCAGCCGGTCATGCAGCGCGGCATTCCGCTCTGGATTAAAAATACCTTCGCCCCCGACGACTACGGCACGCTGGTGGAAGTGGCCCCGCCGCGCACGCCGGCCGTGGTGCAGGGCATCTCCAGCATCGGCAACCTGACCCTTTTGAACCTGGAGGGCAGCGGCATGGTGGGCATCCCCGGCTTCTCGATGCGGCTGTTTGCGGCGCTGGCCCGCGAGCGCATCAACGTGGTGCTCATCACCCAAAGCTCCTCGGAGCACTCCATTTGCGTGGGCGTGAATGCGCAGGATGGCGCGGCGGCCCAGGTGGCGGTGGACGAGGAGTTTGCGCACGAAATTGCGGCCGGCCGCATCGAGCCGCTGCGGCCCGAAACCGACCTGGCCATTGTGGCGCTGGTGGGCGAAAACATGAAGGACCACCCCGGCATCAGCGGCAAGCTGTTTGGGGCGCTGGGGCAGAATGGGGTGAATATCCGGGCCATTGCGCAGGGCGCGTCGGAGAAGAATATCTCGACCGTGATTCGGGCTACGGATGTCAAAAAGGCTATCAATGTGCTGCACGAGGCTTTTTTCGAAGCCACCGTGAAGCAGGTGAACCTGTTCATCCTCGGCCCGGGCAACGTGGGCAGCAAGCTGCTGGAGCAGCTGGCGCAGCAGCAGCAGCACCTGCTCGACAAGCTGGGCCTGCAGCTGCGCGTGGTGGCCATTGCCAACAGCCGCCACTGCCTGGTGAACGACGACGGCCTCGACCTGACCGCCTGGCCCGACGAGCTCGCCGCCGCCGCCGCCCTCAGCCTGGAGGAGTTCGCGCGCCTCATCATCGACCGCAACCTGCGCAACTCCGTGTTTGTGGACGTGACGGCCAACCCCGCCGCCGCCGGTATTTACGCCTCGCTGCTGGAAAAAAGCGTGGCCGTGGTGGCCTGCAACAAAGTGGCCGCGTCGTCGGCCTACGCCCACTACGCCCGCCTGAAAAGCCTGGCTAAGGAGTTCAACGCCAGTTTTCTGTTTGAAACCAACGTGGGCGCAGCCCTGCCCATTATTGGCACGCTCAACGACCTCACGCGCAGTGGCGACGTGGTGCGACGCATGGAGGCCGTGCTCTCAGGCACGCTCAACTTCGTGTTCAATCACTACGACGGCAGCCGGCCCTTCGCCGAGGTGGTGCGCCAGGCCCAGGCCGAAGGCTACACCGAGCCCGACCCGCGCCTCGACCTGAGCGGCTCCGACGTGGCCCGCAAAATCCTCATCCTGGCCCGCGAGGCCGGCCAGATGATGGAAATGAGCGACATCAAAATCGATGGCTTTCTGCCGCCAGCCTGCCTGGCAGGCGACGTGGAAGCCTTCTATACCCAGATGGCGGCGCACGAAAGCCACTTCCGCGCCCTCTACGACGCGGCCCAGGCCGCCGGCCAGCGCCTGAAGTTCGTGGCCCGCTACGCCGATGGCCGCGCCTCCGTGGGCCTGCAAAACGTAGCCCCCGGCCACGACCTCTACGACCTGCGCGGCAAAGACAATGTGGTGCTCTTTTATACTGACCGCTACGTGGACCAGCCTCTGGTGGTGAAGGGCGCGGGTGCCGGCGCGGAGGTAACGGCCTCGGGCGTGTTTGCCGATATTATTAGAGCCGCAAGGCTTTAAAATCAGTGAATAGTTAACAGTGAGCAGTGAACAATCAGCTGCTCACTGTTGACTATTCACTGTTAACTGTTAATTGAATTCATGTCTGTTCTCGTTCATTCGCCCGCCACGCTCTCCAACCTGGGCTGCGGCTTCGATGTGTTTGGCCTGGCCCTGGCTGCGCCTTACGACACCATCCGCCTCAGCCGCCGCGCCGCGCCGGGCATCAGCATCCGCCACCTCGACGCTTACAACCTGCCCACCGAACCGGCCCGCAACGTGGCCGGCGTGGCCCTGCTGGCCCTGTTGCAGCAGGTGCCCGAGGCGGGCGGCTTCGACCTCGAAATCACCAAGGGCATTATGCCCGGCAGCGGGGTAGGCAGCAGCGCGGCCAGCGCGGTAGGGGCGGTGGTGGCGGCCAATGCCCTGCTCGGCAACCTATTCACGAAGATGCAGCTGGTGGATTTTGCCATGGAAGGCGAAGCCCTGGCCTCGGGCGCGCGCCACGCCGACAACATCGCGCCGGCCATCTTTGGCGGCTTCACGGTGGTGCGGGCCCTGGAGCCGGCGCTGGACATTCTGGCCCTGCCTGCCCCGCCGCTGTGGGTGGCCGTGGTGCATCCGCAGATTGAGGTGAAAACCAGCGAAGCGCGTAAGGTGCTGCCGGCCAGCGTGCCGCTGGGCCTGGCTGTGCGGCAGTGGGCCAACGTGGCTGGCCTCACCGCTGGCTTCCTCACCGCCGACTACGACCTCATCGGTCGCTCGCTGGCCGACTACATCGTAGAGCCGGCGCGGCTGCCGCTCATTCCCGGCCTAGCCGAGGCGCGGAAACGGGCGCTGGCGGCCGGGGCCATCGGGGGCGGTATCTCGGGCTCGGGTCCGTCCATCTTCATGCTCAATAAGAATGAGGAAACAGCGCAGGCGGTGGGCGCGGCGCTGGGCAGCGTGTTCGCGGAGCTGGGCATCGCGTTCAATGTGTACGTGGGGCCGGTGGGCACCGAGGGGGCGCGGGTAATTTCACAGGAGTAGATTCAGAATAAAAGAACGTCATGCTGAACGCAGTGAAGCATCTCTACCGCTTCGTTGGACCGATTGGATTACTTGCGCGGTAGAGATGCTTCGACAAGCGGACGACAGATGAGGCATGACCGCCTTTTTTGCTCACTGATACCTGTTAATTGATAACTGTTAAATGAAATACTACAGCCTCCGCCACCAGTCGCCGCCGGTTGATTTCCGGCAGGCCACCATCACCGGGCAGGCCCCCGACGGCGGCCTGTACTTCCCCGAAAGCATCCCGCAACTGCTGCCCGGCTTCCGGCGCGAGCTGCGCAGCTTGAGCAAGGGCACCGTGGCGTTCAACGTGATGCGCCCTTACGTGGGCAGCACCATTGCTGAGGACGACTTGTACCGCATCTGCGCCGAGACGGTGGATTTCGAGTTTCCACTGGTGCCCGTGGCAGCCGGTATTTCGGCGCTGGAGCTGTTTCATGGGCCCACGCTGGCGTTTAAGGATGTGGGGGCGCGGTTTATGAGCCGCTGCCTGGGCTACTTCGCCAAGCGCGGCGACACGCCGCCCGTGACGGTGCTGGTAGCCACCTCGGGCGATACCGGCGGGGCCGTGGCCAGCGGCTTTCTGGGCGTGGAAGGCGTGGAAGTCGTCATCCTCTACCCCTCGGGCAAGGTGAGCCCGGTGCAGGAGCAGCAGCTCACCACCCTGGGCCAGAACATCACCGCCCTGGAAGTAGCCGGCACTTTCGACGACTGCCAGGCCCTGGTGAAACAGGCGTTTCTGGACCCTGAGCTGGCGCAAAAGCGGTTTCTCACTTCTGCCAACTCCATAAATGTGGCGCGCTGGCTGCCGCAGCAGCTCTACTACTGCTTCGCCCTGCAGCAGTGGCCGGCCGATGCGCCCGCGCCGGTGGTGGCCGTGCCCAGTGGCAACTTCGGCAACCTCTGCGCCGGGCTGCTGGTCCAGGCCTCGGGGCTGGCGCTGGGGCACTTCATCGCGGCCTGCAACGCCAACGAGCCGGTGCCGGCCTACCTGCGCACGGGCACCTACGAGCCCCGCCCGGCCGTGCCCACCTTTTCCAACGCCATGGATGTGGGCAACCCCAGCAACTTCGTGCGTATTCTGGAGCTGTTCGGCCACGACCTGGCCCGCTTGCGCGCCGCCCTCAGTGCCGATACCGTGAGCGACGCCGACACGGTGGTCGCTATCCGCCAGGTGTGGGAGCAGCACGGCTACCTGCTCGACCCGCACGGCGCGGTGGCCTACACGGCCCTGCAACGCTACCAGACGCAGCACCCGGATGCCCCCGGCCTACTGCTGGCCACGGCCCATCCCGTGAAATTCCCCGACGTGGTGGAGCCGATTCTGGGCCGGGCCATCGAGCTGCCGGCCGTGGTGCAGGCCCTGCAGGGCCGCGCCAAGCAGAGTGTGCCGCTGGCGGTGGACTATGAGGCGCTGAAGGCGTATTTGATGTAGTGGATTGGGAGTGCCTTCACAAAAAGCACGTCATGCAGAGCGCAGCGAAGCATCTCGCGTGCAATAGTAATCCAATCGATTGAGTTACTACCACACGCGAGATGCTTCGCTACGCTCTGCATGACGTTCTGCTGCATGACGTGCTTTCAATTCCCCTTCTTACCCCAACCCATGCCGAAAACCC
>JALYUI010000521.1 GCA_030853845.1 Bacteroidota bacterium
ATCTCGGTGATGGCGCGTTGTACTTCCTCGGAGAGGTTCAGTTCGTCAAAGCGAACCACAATTTTTTCAGCTTCCATGATTGGAGTTGATAAGGGGGGAAAAAAGAGACTCAGCTCTGAAAACAGCCGTACTCAGCGACGTTTCCCCTCCTTCTACCTTGTCACAATCAGGCGGGAAAAAACTACTAAAAAACTACGCGGCCAATGCGTTATGCCTCTCTAGGCTTGCGCGGACTTTGGACCGTCCTCAAATGCGGGTGCAAAGGTAGGGTTTATTTTTTGGAAAAGCTAATGCAGGACTGAACATAAACAAGGAACATGATGCTGAGAGCAGCCGAAGCATCTGCTCGTGGCAGTAACCAAACCCACTGCAACAATTGAGTTACTACTGCACGCGAGATGCTTCGGCTACGCTCAGCATGACGTTCTTTTTTACACCGTTTCAAAATCCTTCACTGTGGGCACAAAAAAAAGCCCACCAGAGGCGGGCTTTCTTAGAGTTGCAAAGCTGCGGCTGAATTAAACCAGCGATACTTTTACGGCGTTCGGGCCTTTTTTGCCCTGAGCTACTTCGTATTGAACTTTGTCGTTTTCGCGAATCGAGCTAACTTGTAGGTCGCTGATGTGAACGAAGATATCTTCGCCAGTTTCGTCGTTTTTGATGAAACCAAAGCCTTTGGTGTCATTAAAGAATTTTACCGTTCCGGTTGCCATTGTGGTTGGTTGTGGAGTTTCCCTAAGCGTTTGGGCCACCGTGGCTTGGTTTCTTAGGTTGCGTCAAAGATAGGAAGAAAATCCAAATGACCAAGTCGATAGGTATTTTTTTCGATGCGTACCGACCTTTGCCCGCTCCTCTTCTGCTATACTGTATGCCCGACGCGCCCGCCCACGCTTTTTCCCACGAGTTTCAGGTGCCGGCCAGCGCCATTGATGCACTGGGCCACGCCAACAATGTAGAATACCTGCGCTGGGTGCAGGACGTGGCGGGCGCGCACTGGTTGAGCATCTGCCCGGCCAAGCTACGCGACCAGATTATTTGGGTGGTGCGCGAGCATCGGATTCGCTACCTGCAACCGGCCTTCGCGGGCGAGACGCTGCGGGCTACCACCTGGGTGGGAGAAACCAGCGGCGCGACATCGCTGCGCTACACCCGTCTCACCCGCGCCGCCGATGGCGTGCTGCTGTGCGAGGCCGAAACCATCTGGGTGCTGCTCGACCCCAAGAGCGGCCGGCCGGTGCGCGTGACGTCGGAGATGGTGAGTTGGCTGCTGCCCAAGTCCTAATTGATTTTTTCTTAATACATCTTTTTAACAACCATTTCAATTCATGAAACAGGCTATTTTATTCATCGCATTAATTATTTCAACCTTATGCCCGAATACTGCCAACGCACAATGTGATAAAACTTCATTCAGCATTGTATTGCTTGGAGGATTCCATAAAGACAGAGTCGAACTGCTAATTGACAATAAAAAAGTATTCGACAAAATCATTACAAGTGACATGTCTACAGGCTCAGCTGATGCATGTTCTTTTAAGAAATTATCGTGTAATCAAAAAGTGGTGACCATAATTAATGGGCACAAGATGCCTGTTATATATCTAGACCATAGTAAAATTCATAAAAAATTGTTAGGAATTCATAAACAAGGAAATTCCGTATCCACCTCGTTTTATGACATACCCTTGATACTTGAATAGAATCTGGCATTCTTTTCAATTGCCAAAAATTCACAACTTTAGTATGCCTCCCTCCTTCCGCATCTACTCCTCTTCGGCCGGCTCGGGGAAGACGTACCAATTAACGAAAGAATATCTGCTGCTGGCGCTGGGGGCCGACGACCCGGCGTATTTCAAGCGGGTGCTGGCCATCACGTTTACCAACGATGCAGCGGGGGAAATGAAGCACCGCATTGTGGATGCGCTGCGGGGTTTTGCTTACCCGAACGAAGGCAAGGCCGATACGCTGCTGGCCGATGTGGCCGGCGCGCTCGGCCTGCCGGAGACAGAGGTGCGGCGGCGGGCGGCGGCCACGTTCCGGCTGGTGCTGTACCACTACGCCGATTTTGGGGTGAGCACGATTGACTCGTTCGTGCAGCGGATTGTGACGGCCTTTACCCGCGAGCTGGGCTTGCCGGCCACATTTGAGGTAGAGCTGGACACCGACGCGGTGCTGCAAAGCGCCGTGGCCGCCCTGCTCGACAAGGTGAACCGCGACCCCAACAGCGCGCTACTGTCGCAGACGCTGGCCGAGTATGTGCTGGGGCAGGCCGAGGAAGGCAAAAGCTGGAGCCGGCTGCCCGAGGAGCTGGCCGGCTTCGGGCGGGCACTGTTCAACGAGACGGTGCAGGAGGCGGTGACGCAGCTGGGCCGCCTCCCGCTGGCCGATTTCCGGCGGCTGGACCGGCAGATTCGGGCGAAGCGCACGGAAATTGAGGCGGCGTTTGGGCAGACCCGCGAGGCGGCGCAGGCGGTGCTGGCGGGCGCGGGCGCTACGGAGGCCGACTTCTACCAGGGCAAGCGCGGGCTGTTTGGCTACGTGCAGAAGGGCACCGAGCTGCTGGCTCCCGACGCCGGCCCCAACAGCTACGTGCGCGCCACGCTCGACGAGGACAAGTGGTATAGCGGCAAAATCAAAACTGAGGCCGACCGGGCGCGTGTCGACGCGGTCAAGGAACCGCTGCGGGGCGTGGTGGCGGCCGTGGAGAAGCTGCGGGACGTTTATCTGGCCGATTACGTGCTGCTGGCGGCCATGCAGCCCTACCTGTTCCATGCCTCGCTGCTGAGTGAGCTGAACAAGGTGGTGGAGCAAATCAGCCGCGACCGCAACGTGGTGCTGATTTCGGAATTCAACCGCCGCATTGCCAGCATCGTGCTCACGGAGCCGGTGCCGTTTCTGTACGAGCGGCTGGGCGAGAAGTACGAGCACATTCTGATTGATGAGTTTCAGGATACCTCGGTGCTGCAATGGAACAACCTGCTGCCGCTGGTGGAAAACACGTTGGCTAATGGCCATTCGAGCCTGGCGGTGGGCGATGCCAAGCAGGCCATCTACCGCTGGCGCGGCGGCGAGATGGAGCAGATTCTGCGCCTGCACCAGCGCGACACGGCGGCGCTGGTGGCGCGGGCCCGCGAGCCCGAGATGCGCGAGCTGCTGCGGCTGCGCTACGAAACTCTGAACGGGGTGCTCAAGCCCCAGGCCTTGCAGGTGAACTACCGCTCGGCGCAGGAAATCGTGGCGTTCAATAATGCGTTTTTTGAGGCGGTAAGTGCACGGCACGCGGCGCTGGCGCTGGTGACGGGGATATATGACAAGGACTTTGGGCAATTGACGCCCTCCGCGCCAAGCTCACGGGACCCCTCCGGGGCAGGCCCCCTCTCCAAAAAAGAGGGGGCACCGGTTCGTGAGGACGATTCCGCCGGGAGCATTTCCGGTGCCCCCTCTCCACGGGAGAGGGGGTCAGGGGGTGAGGTGACGCGGGGCCACGTCGAAATCCTCTTCACCCAGAAAGACACCCCCGCCCTGCGCTACGACCCGGCCACTGGCACCTACGGCGAGGCCCTGCCGGGCCACGCGCCCGAGGCGCTGCTGGGCTACGACGAAAGTACCTGCCACCTCACGCTGGCGCTGGTGGAGCAGGCCCTACGCGACGGCTACGCGCTGGCCGATATTGCGGTGCTGTGCCGCACGCGCTACGCCAGTAAAATCATTGCCAAGTTTCTGAAGGAGCGGGGATACGCCATTATTTCGGCCGATTCGCTGGCGCTGGAATTTGCCGAGGTGGTGAACCTGCTGGTGAGCATTCTGCGGGTGCTGCACCAGCCGGCCGATACGCTGGCCCGGGCCGAAGCCCTGCTGCTGGTGGACCGGGTGGTGCGCGGCCTGGCCCCCACCCCGGCCCGCGCCCGGCATATTGCCGACGTGGCCAACGCGGCGGGCGGCACGGCGTTTTTTGCGGAGCTGCGGAGCCTGGGCTACGACGTGCGGGAGGCCGAAACCGGCAACCTGGGCCTCTACGAGTTGGCCGAGCGGCTGCTCAGCTTGTTCGGGCTGCTGGGGAGGAATGGGGAGAGCGACTACCTGTTCCGCTTCCTCGATTTGACGCTGGAATACAGCCTGAAATTCGGCAACAACCTGGGCAATTTCCTGCTGCACTGGGAGGAGCGCAAGGGGCGCATCAGCATCAATGCGCCGGGGGGGCGGGCCGCCATCACCATCACCACGGTGCACAAGGCCAAGGGGCTGGCCTACGGGGTGGTCATCGTGCCGTTTGCCGACTGGAGCCTGGAGCCGCACCGGGGCACCCTGCTCTGGGGCCACCTCGAAGCCGACGAAAAGCCGCTGGAAAACATGCCCGAAGTGGCGGTAGTGAGCCTGCACAAAGGCATTCAGCAAACGGCCCTGGCGGCGCAGTACGACGAGGAGCGCGAGAAAACCTTCCTCGAAGGGCTGAATACCCTGTACGTGGCTTTCACCCGCCCGAGGCACCGCCTCTACGTCATCAGCCGGCGGCCGGAGGAAAAGACAAGCAGCAAAGCGGCGGAAGAAACGGAGGTTTCCGCGCCGGGCAGTGCCGCCCGTAACGTGGCCGACCTGCTGCACGGCTACCTGCAAAGCCGCGGCGAATGGCAGGAAGAACAGGTGTCTTTCATCATCGCCCAGGGCACTCCTGCCAAGCCAAGCACCACGCACCAGGCACCACGCACCAACTACGAGCTAACGAATCTGGCCGCCGCGCCCTGGGAGGAGCGCCTGAAGCTGCGCCGCCACGCCAGCACCCTCTTCGATTTCGACGAGCAGAAGGCCCAGGGCGAATGGGACCGCAAGCTGCACTTCGCCCTGCGCCGCCTGCTCACGGCCGCCGATGTGGACCGCGTGGCCGGACAGCTCGTGGCCGAGGGCATCGTGAGTGCCCGCGAGCGCCCCGCCCTGGCCGCCAGCCTGCACGAGCTGGTGGGCAACCCCCGCCTGGCCCCCTACTTTGCCCCGCACCTGAGCGTGGAAACCGAGCGCGAAATCCTGGTGGGCGGCGTGAAGCTGCGCGACTACAAGCCCGACCGCATCGTGCTCGAACCCTCACTCGAAGCCCACCACCGCCTCGGCGGCCGCGTCACGCTGCTCGATTTCCGGCTGCCCCCGCCGCAGGAGAAACACAAGCGGCTGCTGCGCAACTACGCCACGCTATTTGAGCAGCTGGGGTACGCGGAGGTGCGCGGGGTTATTTATCACTTCGGGACGGGGGAAGTGGTGGAGGTGTGAGGAATATCTATTCCGTTGCTACCGGCATTTTTCGCACAGTAACCACAGGGTCACGAAAAGTCTTGACCTCTTCAATTGGGTCACTTTTCATAACAGTGTAATTCTCGTCTTTGTAAGTCTTGGTTAAAACAGTGGCAACAATTTTAACATCAACATTAATAGCGTCGATAGTATTATCGTTTGTTAGTCGAAGTGTCATTCCACCTTGCTTCAAAGAGGTAACCCGGCCATTTACAACAACCGAATTTCCTTGTCCCTCTCTTAAAAGATAATTCTGGCCATTTTGGCTAAATATAAAAGAGAAAATAACATTGTCCCCTGAAGGCGGATTGCTAAACATAGAGGCTCCGTATATAGCCAAGACAGCTACTGCTCCAGTACCAGCAGAAACTGCACCAGCTGCAACAGCAGTTTTTATTAGACTACTTCCAATAGCCCGCTTATTCGCATCTTTATACCAAGCTGCGCCTGTATCCCCTGTGCTTAACACGTATGCCCATGAGATAACCTCAGTTGTTTTATAAGGGTTAAAAGCATTAGGCTCAAATGAATTCTGAGGAAAGCTGAAATTAATATCAGAAAAATTGGGGGAACTAGTATTAGTTACAGAATGAACTCGTTCAACTCTATTATTAATAATTGTAACGGGTATAGTATCAATTCTAGCAATTACTTTTCTTGACTTCTGCACATCATAATTATGATACCCAGTTACTACTTTTTTAGAGTATACGTTGTACGTTGTATCTGATTTTTCAATCCACTTAACCGCGGTATTGAATTTTATAGTTGCTTCTGTCCCTGGCTTCCGTTGAATTCTAACTTTACAAATACGCCCTTTTAACAGTGAAGAATTATAAATCCTGAATTTATAAACCCCCTTTTGGTTTACAAGCAATATCTTATCTTTAATCAAAGCTGACTCGTAATCTTCGTATCTCTTCGTCCCAGTAGCCATTTCCGTTACATCAATTTCTTTAACGGTTTTATGGTCTGACACTTCAAAATTGAAAGTTATTTGGTCATCTTTTGCGAAGTTATAATAGAGCTCCTTAGTTTCATTACCACCTAAACGGAGGGTCAAGTCAGCAACATCGACGATTTGCTGACCTTTCGCACAGATATGGCTACTGGCAATAAGCAGAAGAGTAAAGAGTTGTTTCATGAAATTTTTTGAGAGTGGATAGATTCGTTCAAAAGTATTAATGTTTTGAACACAAATCACCATGGATACAAACAATCATTTGCAGTTACGCCTATGCGATGCGCACCAGCACCCAACCAGACAAATCCCCCACTGCCCTTGTCACTTTGTGCCGGGGGCAGTGGGGAGTCCCCGGAGGCACCGACTGGTGGTAACCAGGGCCGCGGGGAGCCCCCGGGCCACTCGGCACGCGGTGACCAGGACAATGGGGTGCCCCCGGGGCTTGCGGCATGGCGGAACGAAGCCAGCAGAGTGGCCCCGGGGCCGGCAACGGCACCGGCTCATAATAC
>JALYUI010000522.1 GCA_030853845.1 Bacteroidota bacterium
GGATGATGCCGGGCGCGGCCGGCAGCCCGGCGGGGTGCGGGTAGCGGGCATCGGGGCGGAGCAGGCGGCGCTCGGCCCAGGCATTGAGGAGCAGCCCCCCGCCCGCGCAGCCCGCCAGCACGAGAAGGATGGTCGGCAGCACGGTAGAAATCTGGGATTAGCGAAATGCGCCGTCGCCAAACGGACGGCTGCTACGCAAGAAACGGTAAAAGCACAGGCGGCCCCGGCCGAAGCGGCAGAGGGGGGCTGGCACTCGGCGGAAGCCGGTTTCTGCCCGTTCACGGGGAGCGGGGAAATCCCAAAGCAGCTCCGGTTTCGGCCGCTGCGGCGGTTTCGCGGCTAGCTCGCAGCCGGCCGCTTCCCCGGCGTAATACAAGGTGAGGCAATCAGGTTTGCCAGCAGCAAGTCATACTGCCGATTATTCAAACCGACTGTTTCAATAGATACGCACCTGACTTGCCCGGCTACTTGCCTTCGGCCGCGTAGCCCATATGACTCGCCCGGCTACTTGCCTTCGGCCGCGTAGCCCATATAGCCGCCCAGCAGGTTGCGCACGTTGGTGAAGCCCTGCTGGGTGAGGAAGGCTTTGGCCTGGGCCGAGCGGCCACCGCCCTTGCAGTGCACGATTACTTCCTGTTCCTTCCAGTCTTCGAGCTCGTCGAGCTGGGTGGGCAGGCTGCCGAGCGGGATGTTCTGGGCGGTGGGAATGCGGCCTTCCTCGTGCTCCCAGGGTTCGCGCACGTCGAGGAGGTGAGGGGTTTCGCCGGCTTGCAGGCGCTGGTGGAGTTCGGTGGACGTGATGTCGGCCATAAAAATGCGGATGGGAGAAATGAGGGTTGGGAAGGCGAAAGTACGGCCGAAGTTTTCTTGGTTTCGTAACGCCGGGCCGTTGGGCAGCCGCCGGCAAAACCCTATCTTTACGCCTTGCCTCTACCCTATTTCTTATCTCATATCCCTTACTCCGCTTCCCCCGCATGAAACACTTTTTCTCTTCGCTGCTGCTTACGCTGGCCCTGGTGCCGGCCGCGCTGTATGCCCAGACGATTCCGCCGGTGCCGGCGGCGGCTCCCACCAACCTGTCGGGCGTGGCCCTGCGCGACTGGTACCGCACCAACTGGTACGATGGCAAGCGCGTGGAGCTGAGCTACGCCGTGGCCCGCGGCAAGATGTATAACTACGCCGACAACTACAACAACCTGGTCACCTGCGTGTACTCGGGCTACCAGGAAACGGTGCCCTACAGCGCCACCAACACCAGCACCACCGTGGTTTCGCGCATCAACTGCGAGCACACCGTGCCGCAGTCGTTTTTCAACCAGACGGTGCGGATGCGCTCCGACATGCACCACCTCTACCCCACCTACGACACCTGGAACAACCTGCGCGGCAACGACCCCTATGCCGACATTCCGGATGCCACCACCCAGACCTGGATGCGCGGCCTCGTGAGCCAGGCCACTATTCCGACCACTAACATCGACGAGTGGAGCGAGGATACCAACACCCAGTTCGAGCCCCGCGAAGACCATAAGGGCAACGTGGCCCGCTCCATCTTCTACTTCTACACGATGCACGCCAACCAGCCCGACCTGGTGGCAACCGGCCACAACGACATCAACACCGTGGCCAACATCAACACCCTGTACGCCTGGCACCTGGCCGACCCGGTCGATGCCCACGAGATTGAGCGCAACCGCCGCGTGGCCGCCAGCCAGGGCAACTACAACCCCTACATCGAGCACCCCGAAACCGTGGCCACGGCCTGGGGCCTCACCCCGCCCGGCCCGGTGTTCAGCTTTGCCAGCACCAGCGGCAGCCTCAGCGAAGGCAATAGTGGCACCAGCACCTACACCGTAACGCTGAGCCTGGCCCCGGCCGCCACCGCCGCCACCACCGTGCAGGTGAACCTCGATGCCATGAGCTCGACGGCCACGGCCGGCTCCGACTTCACCTTTATCACGCCCACCACCGTGACCTTCCCGGCCGGCGCGACCAGCCAGACCATCACCATCACGGTAAACGGCGACACCCAGCCCGAGGCCGACGAAACCGTGGTGCTGACCCTGACCAACCCCAGCACCGGCAACAGCGTGGGCTCGCCCGGCACCCACACCCTCACCATCCTCAACGACGACGGCCCCGCTCCTACAGTGGCCTTTGCCTCGGCCGGCGGCTCCATTCCAGAGGGCGACACCGGCACCACCACCTACACCGCGACCGTAACGGCCAGCGGCACGCTGCCCACGGGCACTTTCACGGTGCCCGTGACGGTGGATGCGAGTAACTCTACCGCCACCTCGCCTTCCGACTACGTGCTGAACACCAGCAGCCTCTCATTCAGTGCGACTTCCCTCACCCAAACCATCAGCATCACGGTGAACGGCGACGTGACCTACGAACCCAACGAAACCGTGCGCCTGCGCCTGGGTACGCCTTCCAACGGCACCATCATCGTGGGCCAGCCCAGCTCGCACACACTTACCATTCTCAACGACGACGCGGCTCCGGCCGGCGCGCCCTGCACTAAGCCCTACTTCTCGCAGTACGTCGAGTCGCAGGTGGGCAACACCAAAGCCCTCGAAATCTACAACCCCACCCTGAGCCCAATGCCGCTGGCCGGCAAGCGCGTGGTGCTGTACGCCAACGGGGCCACCACCCCCACCACCACCCAGGCCCTTACCGGCACTATCGCCCCGGGCGACGTGTACGTGATTGTGAACACCGGTGCAACCGATGCCACCGTGGCCGCCCAGGCCGACATTCAGAGCGCGGTAGCCTTCTTCAACGGCGACGATGCCATTGCCCTGTTCGACGGCACCGATACGCTCGACGTGATTGGCGTGATTGGCCAGCGCCCCACCGAGTGGACCGTGCCCGGCGGCTCGACCCTGAACAACACCCTCGTGCGCCAGCCCACCGTGAACCAGGGCGGCCGCTGGAACGGCCCCTACGGCAGCGCCACCTGGAGCGCCGGCGGCGTCGACAACTACAACGGCGTGGGCAGCTACACCAGTTCGGCCTGCTACGTGCCGCTGGCCGCGCGCCCCTCGGCCCTGCTGCGCAATGCCCTGGAGCTGTACCCCAACCCGGCTTCCGAAACCGTGCAGGTGCGCCTGCCCGGGCAGCCCACCGCCCGCGCCGCTACCATTGAAGTGCTCGATATGCTGGGCCGCGCCGTACGCCAGCGCACGGCCACGCTCAGCGCCACCGATGGCACTTCGGTCGACCTGCGCGGGCTGCCTGCCGGCCTCTACGCCGTGCGCGTGCGCTGTGCTGATGCCGACTACACCGGCCGCGTAGAAGTGCGCTAAAACCGGTTTTTACAACTAAAGAAGCCCCGGCACCTCCCAGTGTCGGGGCTTTTTATGTAGCGTGGACTCTGCGAGTCCGCGCGTTAAACGAATCTGCATTGACCGTACTGAAGCGCTGCACGCTGGCCATAGTTTAGCGCGCAGCGCGTAACTATGGCCGATAAGGGAGGCGGGTTTGCAACTCACCTCTCGCTTGTCGTAGCGCGGCAATGCCCATCGCCCGGTGCGGAGCCGGATGGCGGCTACGCCGCCGTGAGTTACAAACTCACCTCACCTGCGGCCAGCAATTACGTGCTAAACGGCGGCCAGCAGCCACCGGGGTCAAGCCAGAATATCGGCGTACTCGGCGTGGTGCTTCTGCACGTAGCCGGCCATGAAGGTGCAGGTGGTTTTTACCTTCAGCCCGGCCTGACGGGCGTAGGCCAGGGCGGCGTGGGCCAGCTCGTCGGCCACGCCCTGGCCGCGCAGGGCTTCGTCGACAAAGGTGTGGGTGAAGTCGATGACCTGCTCCGAGGGCCGGGCGTAGGCCAGCTCGCCGGTGTGACCGTCGCGGGTGAAGTTAAATTGCTGATTGGCTTCGTCGTGCTTAATGGCCATATGCAGTAGTTGATTACGTGAATTTGGGTGCGTTGCCAGCCCGGCTGCCAGCCGAAAAGCCCGGCCCGGCCCAACGGTGCCGGTCCGTTTGCGTACAGTCAGGAAAGATGGGCAGTGCCCGTTTGGTTTTCACTCTTCCCCGCTTCTTTCGCATGGATACGCAAAATCCCTCCCCAAACCCTGACCAGCAGGCTCAACCCGCTTACGGTGAGTTTGGCAATCCGGCCACGCCAACTAATTCCGCCCCCGGCCGCAGCGGTGCCAACGACAACCCCGACGAGTTCAGCGAGCTCGACGACCGCGAAAAAGACGCGCAGAAGGCCCCCGACAACCCCGAAGACCAGCCCGGCCACGTTGAGCAAAATCAGGACCCGGCTGCCGTGCGCGCCGCCCAAGGCAAAGACGACGAAACCCAGCGCGAAGCCTGGGCTAAAGACGACCCCCGCTACGCCGGCGGCGGCACCCACAACACCCGCGAGGAACCCGCCGGCAATCCCGCCACCGACGAATAAGCCGGCCGCGTCCGCATCTCTTTTATAATCTCGTTTCCCCTTCGATATGCCCACCAACCCCAACGATACCTTCGACCAGGAGCCTTCCGCCGACGGCGCTTCGACCCCCATGCTCGACGCGGCCACCCACGGTCAGCAGCTCGACGACAACAACGCCTCAGGCCAGGAAAAAGCCGATGAAATGGACGATTCGCTGCGCACCTTCGAGCAGGATATGAGCACCCGCGCCCAGGCCGGCGGCGACCCCGACGCCCTGCCCAAAGAGCTGACCGACCCCAGCGACCGCGCCTTCACCCTGCCCGAAGAGCAGAGCTAGCTTCAGTACACTAGTCATCCTTAAAAGGGCTCCCATTATACAATGGAAGCCCTTTTTCTTGTTACTAATTTTGCGCTTAAAGCTAGCGAAAGCGCCAGCCCAGTTGCGCGCCGCCGTAGCCGGCCTGGCCCGGCGCGGGCTGAAAATACCGTCCCCCGAAGGCGTTGAGGTCGTTGCCGAGGCTGTAGCGGCGGTTGGTGGCGTTGTCGATACCGGCGTAGAGGTCGACGGTGAGGTGGCCGGCCAGGGTGCGCCGCCAGCCGCCGCGCGCGGCGAACACCCAGTAGCCGGCGGCCTCGTCGGTGTTGGCATCGTTGAGCACCACCCGCGCCTGCTGGCTTAGGCTGGGGTGGAGGTAGAAGCCGCGCCGCTCGCTGAAATCCAGCCCCGCGCTGAGGGTGTGCGGCGTGGTGCCGGTGAGGCGGTTGCCACTCAAATCGAGGCCGTTGCTGAGGTAGCTGCCGAAGCGGAAGTCGTTGTAGGCGTAGCTGGCCCAGGCGCGCAGGCCGTGGCCGGTGGTTTGCACGTCGGCCGGTGCGTCATTTTTGCCTGCTTTCGGCTGCCACAGCCAGCTACTTAGGGCCACTTCGAACCCGCGCTGCCGGGTGCGGCCGGTGTTGCGAAACACCACAATGCCCTGCGCCGTGCTGCTGCTGACAATGGTTTCGCGCAGCTCCAAATCGAACCCGCACACGTCATAGCGCAGGCGGCCGCCGAGCAGCTGGCCACGCGCGCCCAACTCGTAGCTGAGGCCGCGCTCGGCCTGCAGCTCCGCATTCAGGCTGCCGTCGGAAGGCCGGATTTCGTCGACGGTGGGCGGGGCAAAACCGGTGCTCACGCTGGCGTAGGCCGCCAGGGCGGGGCCGAATTCCTTCAGCACGGCCAGCCGGGGAGATACCACGGGCCGGAAGTCGCGCTCGAAGCGTGCGCCGGCGGGGTTGCCGGCTCCCGCGCTGGTGCGGGCAATGCGGTAGCGCAGGCGGTTGTAGCTGGCCGCTGCCGTCAGCAGCCAGCCGGCGGGCAGCTCGTAGTCGGCCTGGGCGAAGGCGAAGCCGGTGGCAGTGTTGATGTCGTCGTCGTAGCGCAGCGCGCCGGGGGTGCCGGCCACGTTCAGGTAGCTGCGCCCATTAGCGAAGCTGCCCTGAAGCTCGCCGCCACCCTGCACCCGCAGCGCGTGCCCGGCCAGGGTGGTGCGCCAGCGCAGGGCCGTGCGCCCGCCCGCGCCCAGGCTGGTGCCCAGCTGGTAATCGACGAGGTAGGGCGTGCGCACCGTGCTGCCGCTGCCGTAGAGCACCGTGTTTAGCGTCAGATTTTCGCTGAAGCGATACTCGTGCACGAGGCCCAGCAGGCCGGTGCGCGAGGCGTAGTAGGCCTGCTGGGCCACGGTGCCGGGCGCGGTGGCCGCGCCCGGCCGCGCCTGCCGGGGGTCGGCCTCGAACTGCGCCCGGGTGAGGCCACCGGGCAGCTGGTAGTTGAGGTCGGCGTAGAGCAGGTGCACGGCTAGGGTACTGTTGGGCGAGGGCGTGGTGCGGGCGTCTAGCGCCAGCACATCGCGGGTCAGGGCGCTTTGCTGGCGGTAGCCGTCCAGGCTCTGGTGGGCGTAGCGGATGCTCACGCTGCTGGTGGCGGTGCCGGTTTCAGCGGCCAGAATGCTCCGGCGCAGGCCGTAGCTGCCCACGGTGGCCCCGGCCGAAATCCGGCTGCCAACTACTCCGGCGGGTGTTTCGAACCGGGCCACGCCGCCAGTGCCCGCGCCATATACGCTGCCGGCCGGCCCCTTCAGCACTTCGAGGCGGCCGATGAGGGCGGGGTCGAGCAGGTTGAGCGGGGTGCTGCCACTGGCCTCGGTGAAGGGCAGGTCGTTGTAATACACCTTCACGTTGCGCACCCCGAACGGCGAGCGCAGCGTACTGCCCCGGATGCTGAGGCGGTAGCTGGCCGTGGCGCGCTCCTCCAGCCGCACGCCGGGCAGCGTGTTCACGGCCTGGGTGAGGGCGGCGGGGCTGAACTGGTCCAGCACGCGGGCATCGAGCACGCCCACGGCGGCGGCGGTGCGGCGCAACGGCAGCTGCTGGCCGTAGCCGGTGACGGTGGCTTCGGCCAGGGCCAC
>JALYUI010000528.1 GCA_030853845.1 Bacteroidota bacterium
ATCATTCCTTGCGCAGTAGAGATGCTTCGGCAAGCTCAGCATGACGTTCTTTGTACTTGCTATACCATCAGTCCTTAAAACCCCGCTTCGGCTCGTCCGAAGCGGGGTTTTTACGTAGGGGTGCTGACACCAAATCGGGGTTTTCGCGGTTAGCATGATACCTTGCCCGCTTAATGCAGGGAGTGATGAAGCGATTTGTTCTGGTTTTGGTGGGGGTTTGGGGGCTGATGGCTGGCACCGGCCAAGCCCAGCAGCCCACGCCGGCAGCCACCTCGGCCGTGCTGCTGAACAATTTGTTCAACAGCTACTGGGACGACCGCGCCCGCCTGTTTCCGCTGCTGGCCACGGCCCAGGGCGACAACCGCTTCAACGACCGCCTGCCCAACGACCAGACCCGCGCCTTCCGCCAGCAGCAGGCCCGCCTCTATCGCCGCTACCTCAACGACCTGCTCAACATCGACCGCGCCCGCCTTGGGGCCGACGACAAGCTCAGCTATGACATCTTTCAGTACGAGATGCGCACCCGCCTCGAAGGCCTGCCCCTCGCCACCTGGATGATGCCCTTCGCGCAGGTGTACAGCCTGCCCACCACGCTCGTGCAGCTGGGCACCGGCACCGGGGCGCAGCCCTTCCGCACCGTGAGGGATTACGACACCTGGCTGGCCCGCGTGGGCCACTTCCCGGTGTGGGCCGACTCGGCCATCGCCAACTTCCGCGAGGGGGCAAAGGCGGCCGTGGTACTGCCCCGGGTACTGGTGCTGAAAATGGTGCCCCAGCTCCAGGCCCAGGTGGTGGCCGACCCCACCCACAGCAGCTTCTACGGCCCCATCGGGCACCTGCCGGCCAGCTTTTCGGAGGCCGACCGCGCCCGCCTCACCGCCGCCTACCAGCAGGCCATTGCCACCAACCTGGTGCCCACCTACCGCCGGCTGGCCGATTTCCTCCAGAACGAGTACCTGCCGCTGGCCCGCAGCAGCACCGCCCTGGGCGACGTGCCCGGCGGGGCCGACATGTACCGCTACGAGGTGCGCCTGATGACCACCACGACCCGCGACCCGGACGCCATTTACCAGACCGGGCTGGCCGAGGTGAAGCGCATCCGGGCCGAGATGGAGGCCGTGAAGAAGCAGGTAGGCTACCGGGGCACCCTGGCGGGCTTCTTCAACTCGCTGAGTGGCAACCCCCGGTTCATGCCCTACCAGTCGCCCGAGGAAGTGCTGCGGGCGTTCCGGGGCATTCAGGCGCGCATCACGCCCAACCTGAGCCGGCTGTTTGGCCGGGTGCCGAAGTCGCCGTTTGAAATCCGGCAGACCGAAGCGTTCCGGGCCGCGTCGGCTTCGGCCGAGTATAACCGGGGCACGCCCGACGGCTCGCGGCCGGGCATTTTCTACGTGCCCATCGTCGATGCCACCAAGTTCAACGTGACCTCGGGCATGGAGTCGCTGTTTCTGCACGAGGCTATTCCCGGGCACCACTATCAGCTCTCGCTGCAACAGGAAAACACGGCGCTGCCGAAATTCCGGCGCTTCGCCTCCTACCCCGCCTTTAGCGAGGGTTGGGCGCTGTACTGCGAAAGCATGGGCGCGGAGCTGGGCCTCTATCAGGACCCCTACCAGCGCCTGGGCGCGCTCGGCGACGAGATGCACCGCGCCCTGCGCCTGGTGGTGGATGTGGGCCTGCACCTGAAGGGCATGAGCCGCGAGCAGGCCATCGACTACATGATGGCCAACGAGCCCATTGCCGAGCCCGCCGCCACCGTCGAAGTAGAGCGCTACCTGGCCATGCCCGCCCAGGCCTTGGCCTACAAAATCGGGGCGCTCAAAATCCGGGAGCTGCGCAGCCGCTATGAGTTCCAGCTGGGCAAGCGCTTCAATCTGAAGGCGTTTCACGACGAGATTCTGGCCGGCGGCTCCATGCCCCTGGCTATTCTGGAGCGGCATATGGATGCCTGGGCTTCGCGGCAGCGGTAGCGGGCAGGGTTGCCAGACGCAGGTTGGCTAATGATGAGCAAGCAGGCGGCTGGTATCGTGATACTGGCGCAGGCGTTGACGGCTCATAACGCTACTTTGGTAGTTTAGCATCTGGCAGCTTGTAGCGCGAACTTTGTAGTTCGCGCCCCCGCACCATTAGTAGTCGTCCGAGGCGGCGCGGGCACGCGAACTACAAAGTTCGCGCTACGTGCTTACCAGCTTAACTTGTCGGCCTAAACTAATTTTCGCCTACTATTTTCTGCTGATGATTCAATTTCTTACTTCTGCTGGCCGACGGCCGGCGGCAATGCTGGCAGGCGTGTGCCTGGCGCTTACCCTATTTCCCCGCCCGGCCCACGCCCAAACCGCCCCGCTCGTTACCGCGCCGCTCGATGTGGCCGCCGTGGATGCGGTGGTGGCCCGCACCCTCAAGGGCTTCGACGTGCCGGGCATTGCCGTGGCCGTGGTGAAGGACGGGCAGGTGGTACTGGCCAAGGGCTACGGCGTGAGCTCGCTGGCTACCAAGGCCCCGATGGATGCCAACACCCTGGTGGGCATCGCCTCCAATACCAAGGCCTTTACGGCCGCCGCGCTGGGGCTGCTGGTGGACGAGGGCAAGCTGCACTGGGACGACAAGGTGACCGACTACCTCCCGGAGTTCAAAATGTACGACCCCTACGTGACGGCCGAGTTCACGGTGCGCGACCTGCTGACGCACCGCAGTGGCCTGGGCCTGGGGGCCGGCGACCTGATGATGTTTCCCGATTCGGCCGACTTCACCATCAAGGACGTCATTCATAATCTGCGCTATTTCAAGCCGGTGTCGTCGTTTCGCAGCAAGTTCGACTACGACAACAACCTGTATCTGGTGGCGGGCGAAGTGGTGGCGCGCATCGCGGGCCAGTCGTGGAACGACTTTGTGGAAACCCGCCTGCTGAAGCCGCTGGGCATGAGCCGGACGGCCACCGGCTACGCCCGCCTGCCCGACCCGACGAATGTGATTGACGCCCACGGCCCGGTCGATGGCCACGTGCAGGTGATTCAGCGCGACCGGAATGCCCTGATTGGGCCGGCCGGCGGCATGTACAGCAGCGTGAACGACCTGAGCAAATGGGCGATAATGCTGCTGGGCGGCCCGGGTGCCCCCGCGCCCCTGCTGAAACCCCGGACGCAGTGGGAGCTGTGGTCGCCCCAAACCATTCTGCCGGTAGGCCCCGGCCCGACGCCCTACAACACGCACTTTTCGGCTTACGGCCTGGGCTGGTTTCTGAACGACGCGCTGGGCTACAAGGTGGTGTCGCACACCGGCGGCGAGATTGGGATGGTGACCAAGGTACAGCTGGTGCCCGAGCTGCACCTGGGCATCATCGTGCTCACCAACCAGGAGAGCGGGGCGGCTTTTAATGCCGTTACGGCCAGTATTCTGGACCACTACCTGGGCGTGACGGGCCAGGACCGGGTGCAGCAAATGCTCGGCATGAGCCAGGGGGCCGCCGCTGAGTCGGATAAAGCCCTGGCCGCCGCCTGGAAGCAGGTGGCCCTGGCCCGGAAAGCCGCGCCCAAAAAGCCCGATTACAGCGCCTATGTGGGCCGCTACCACGACGCCTGGCTGGGCGATGTGAACGTGTACCAGCAGGGCACCCAGCTGTGGCTGCGCGCCGTGCGCGCCCCCCGCCTCGTGGGCCAGGTGCTGCCCTACCGGGGCAACACGTATGCCGTGCGCTGGAAAGCCCGCAGCTTCAACGCCGATGCCTTCGCCACCTTCACCCTCGATGAGATGGGTCGCGCCTCGGGCCTCAAAATGAAGCCGATTTCGCCCGCCACCGACTTCAGCTACGACTTCCAGGACCTGGACCTGAAGCGGGTGGAAGAGCCCGGCCCGGGCGCGGCGCGGTAAAGGGCTTTATCTTCACGAGGCATTTCTTTTTCTGATTTTATTTCTTCGCATGCTGTTTTCTTCTTACGCCCGGCGGCCGGCCGGTTTCCTGGTGGTCCTCGGCCTGGCCGGAGTCCTGCTTCCCACTCCCGCTATGGCTCAAACTTCTGCTTCCCCCGCCGCGCCGGCTCCGGCCCGCGCCGACCAGCCGCTGCTGGCCCCCTGGGGCGGCCCCCACGGCGGCGTGCCCGCGTTCGACAAGGTACGGGTGGCCGATTTCAAGCCGGCGCTGGAAACGGCGATGGCGGAAAATCTGGCCGAAATCAACGCCATTGCCAACAACCCGGCCGCGCCCACTTTCGACAACACCATTGCCGCTATGGAGCGTAGCGGGCAGACGCTGACGCGCGTTTCGGCCATCTACGACATCTGGAGCAGCACGCTGAACGACCCGGCCTTCGCGGCCGTGGAGCGCGAGATGGCCCCGAAACTGGCCGCCTTCAACGACCAGATTACCCAGAACCCGGCCCTGTTCAAGCGCATCGAGGCGGTGTATAACGCGCCGGCTACCAAGCGGCTGACGCCCGAGCAGCAGCGCCTGGTGGAGGTGGACTACAAGCAGTTTGTGCGCGCCGGAGCCCGGCTCGATGCCCCGGCCAAGGCCCGGGTTTCGGCCATCAACCAGCAGCTGGCGGGGCTGTTCACGAAGTTTTCGCAGAACGTGCTGGCCGATGAGGCCGACTCGGTGCTGGTGCTGAAAACGGCCCAGGACCTGGGCGGCCTGCCCGCCTCGCTGGTGGATGCGGCCAAAACCACGGCCTCCATTCGCAACGTGTCGGGGGTGGGCGTGATTACCAACACGCGCTCCAGCATCGACCCGTTTCTGACGTACTCGGACCAGCGCAAGCTGCGCGAGAAAGCCTGGCGCATGTTCACGAACCGGGGCGACAACGGCGGCGCGCACGACAACAACGCCGTGATTACCCAGATTCTGCAGCTGCGGGCCGAGCGGGCCAAGCTGCTGGGCTACGCCACCCACGCCCACCTGCGCCTCGACAACACCATGATGAAGACGCCCGAAGCGGCCATGGCACTGATGCTGGAGGTGTGGAAGCCTGCCGTGGCCCGCGTGCACGAGGAAGTGGCCGACATGCTGGCCCTGGCCAAAAAAGAGGGTGCCCCCGCCAACTTCAAAATTGAGCCCTGGGACTACCGCTACTACGCCGAGAAAGTGCGCAAGGCCCGCTACGACCTCGACCAGAACGAGGTGAAGCAGTACCTGCAGCTCGATAAGATGCGGGAGGGCATGTTTTGGGTGGCCGGCGAGCTGTTCAACTTCGCCTTCGTGCCCGTAACCGACGTGCCCGTGTACCACCCCGACGTGAAGGTGTGGCAGGTGAACGACAAAACCACCGGCAAGCAAATCGGCCTCTGGTACTTCGACCCCTACGCCCGCGCCGGCAAAAATTCGGGGGCCTGGATGAACGCCTACCGCAACCAGGAACGCATGGACGGCAAGGCCGTAACCACCATTGTATCAAACAATTCCAACTTCGTGAAGGGCAAGCCCG
>JALYUI010000565.1 GCA_030853845.1 Bacteroidota bacterium
TTGGCCCGCAGCCGCCGCAGCGCCCAGCAGGTGGCCGGCGAGCTGCTGCTGCTGCGCACCGAATGCGGCCCCGTCGGGCTGCCCCGCCTGCCCTTCGCCGATATGGCCAGCTGGACCGATGCCGACGCCGCCCACGCCGAAGCCCTCGCCGCCCGCCTGCAAGCCACGCTGCACAAAACCGGCGCGCCGCAAAAACTCCCCTTCTGGGGCAGCGAGCTAACCGTACTGCTGCCCGCCCGGCAGCAGGCGCTGCCTGGCCGGCTGCACGAGGCCCAGGCCGCCCTGGAGCAGCTGCAAGTGGCTGCCGAAACCCTGGCCCAAACTTTCAGCCTGCCCCTGCCCGCCGACCGGGCCGCCGCCGAAGCCCTGCTGCCCGCTGCCCGCCACGCCGCGCTGGCTCCGCCATTGGTGGGCCTTTCGGTAGCCGGCCCCTGGGTGGCCGAAACCGCGCGAATCGCCGAAATATTGAACGCCGGCCCCGCCTGGCAGGCCCTGTGCCAGCGCTATGGACCCATGCTGCTGCCCGACGCCTGGGAAGCTCAACTACTGCCGGAGCGCGCCATTTTACTGGCCGTGGGCGACAAGTGGTGGAAGCCACTAAGCGGCGACTACCGCCGCGCCCGCCTGCGCCTGCAAAGCCTGTGGCGCACCCCGCTGCCCGCCGAAAACGCCCCGCTGGTGGCCGCCATCGAAGCCATCCACGAAGCTGCCCGTCTCGCCCGCACCATTGCGGAAGCCAGCCCGCTCATGACGCAGCTGTTTGGCCCCGGCTGGCAGGGCCTGCGCTCCGACTGGCCCGCCCTGCGCCAGCAGGCCGACTACCTAACCCTCACGCAGCAGCGCATTGCCCGCCGCGAGCTGCCCCCCGAACTGCTGGAGTATCTCAAGTCACTGGCTTCCGGCGAAGAGCTGCTGCCGGGCGAAACGCTGGGTTCACCTGCGCCGCCGGAGGCGCGGCAGCTGGCAGCGGGGCCGGAGTTGGCGGGAGTCGCGCAGCTCGAAAAGGCCCTCGCCAACCACCGCGCCGCCTGCCAAAATCTGGTGGAAGCACTGCAGCTGAACGAAGTCCGCCGCTTCGGCTCGGCGGGCCGCTTGCAGCTTCAGCCTTTCGCCGCGCAGCGGGCCACGCTGGCTGCCTGGGCCGCTGGCTTGCCCGCCCTGGCCGCCACCATCGAATGGAACAATGCCGCCGCCGCCGCCCGGGCCGAACACCGGCCGGAGCTGCTGCCGCTGGCCGAAAGCTGGCCCGAAGCCCGGCACCGGCTGGCCGCCGCCGTGCGCCAAACCTGGCTGGAATTCCTGCAGAAAACGGCTTTCGACACCTACCCCGCCCTGCGCCGCTTCGAGCGGGCCGGGCACGAGGAGCTGGCCGCCCACTTCCGCCACGCCGACCGCGCCGCGCTACTGCACCACCGCATCCGGGCCATGCAGCGGCATTTCGAGCGGCTGCCCAACTCACAGGCCCAGGGGCAGATGCTCATCATTTGTCGAGAGCTGGCGAAAAGGACCCGCCACCTGCCGCTGCGCAAGCTGATGCTGGAGGCCGGGCGGGCGGTGCAGGCCATCAAGCCGGTGTTCATGATGTCGCCGCTGTCGGTGGCCGGCTACCTGCCGCCGGGCGCGGTGGAGTTTGATTTGGTGGTGTTCGATGAAGCCAGCCAGGTGCGGCCCGTGGAGGCGCTGGGGGCCATTGCGCGCGGCCGGCAGCTGGTGGTAGTGGGCGACTCGCAGCAGCTGCCGCCCACCAGCTTCTTCGAAACCATCACCAACCCCGACGAGGCCGATGAAGAGAATCGAACCATTGACATCCAGAGCATTCTGGAGCTGTGCCGTGCCCGCCAGATGCCCGAGCGGCAGCTGCGCTGGCACTACCGCTCGCGCCACGAGTCGCTAATTGCGCCGGCCAACCACCTGTTCTATGACGACCGGCTGGTAGTTTTCCCCAGCCCCGACGGCAACGCGGGCCAGCTGGGCCTGAAGTACCACCACTTGCCCGACGCCTACTACGAGCGTGGCACCACCCGCACCAACCCCGCCGAAGCCGCCGCCGTGGCCGAGGCCGTGCTTCACCACGCCCGCCAACACCCTCAGCGTACACTCGGCGTGGCGGCCTTCAGCATGGCCCAGCGCGAGGCCATTGAGGCGGCGGTGGAAATCAGGCGCCGGCAGCATCCCGAAACGGAGGCCTTTTTCAACCACCACCCGCACGAGCCTTTCTTCATCAAGAACCTCGAAAACGTGCAGGGCGACGAGCGCGACGTCATCTTCATCAGCCTCGGTTACGGCCGCACCCGCGAGGGGTCCCTGACGATGAGCTTCGGCCCGCTGAACGGCGACGGGGGCGAGCGCCGCCTCAACGTGCTGATAACCCGCGCCCGCCGGCGCTGTGAGGTTTTCACCAACCTCACCGCCGACGATATCGACCTGAGCCGCACCACGGCCAAAGGCGTAGCCGCGCTCAAATCCTTTCTCGAATACGCCCGGCACGGCCGCCTGAGCCAGCCCAAGACCAGCCACCGCCCGGCCGGCTCGCCGTTCGAGGAAGCAGTGAGCCGGACGCTCACGGCGCGGGGCTACCAGCTTTGCCCACAGGTGGGCAGCCCAGGCTTTTATATTGATTTGGCGGTAATCGACCCCGAGCAGCCCGGCCGCTACGTGCTGGGCATTGCCTGCGACGGGGCCATGTACCAGGCCGCCCGCTCGGCCCGCGACCGCGACCGCCTGCGCCAGCAGGTGCTCGAAGCTCTGGGCTGGCGGCTGCACCGCATCTGGAGCACCGATTGGTTCCGCAACCCCGCCGCCGAAACCGACCGCGCCGTGGCCGCCATCGAGACGGCTATTGCTGCCGCCCGCCACCCACCTGCCCGCCCCGGGTTCGCCGAAACGGGCGAGCTGGCAGCCTCGGAAAATCCCGAAGCCACAGCGGCGGCTGAAATCAAAGCAACTAGCGAAGCTATTAAGGCTCACCTGTTGAGTCAGTCAGCCCGGTTGATTTCGGAAACAAAAACCGCTACGGCAGGCTGGATAACCAAAGAACCGGAAGCCGAAGGTGCTACAGTTGTAGCTGCTGGCCATCCCGTCCCTTTAGCCGGGTTGCCCCGCGAGGCCGCAACGGCCAGCCGCGCCGCCGCCGAGCCCTACCAGCTGGCGCAGCTACCACGCAGCATCACCCAAAAGGCTTTGCACCAGCACCCCACCGGCCGCCTGGCCGCCTGGGTGGCCGAAGTAGTGGCCGTGGAAAGCCCCGTGCACATCGACGAAGTAACCCGCCGCCTGGCCCTGGCCTCGGGCGCGACGCAGGTGGGTGCCCGCATCCGCGCCAGCGTGGCGGCCGCTATCCGGCTGGCCGGGCAAATGGGCAGCATCCGCCCCCAGGGCGACTTCCTCTGGACGCCCGTGATGCCGGCCGGTGCCCCCCCGGTGCGCGACCGCAGCCAGCTGCCCGCCGCCTCGCGCAAGCTGGCACTGGTAGCGCCCGAAGAGCTGGCCGCCGCCGTGCGCGCCGTGGTGCGCGACAGCTTCACGCTGCCCCGGGCCGATGTGCTGCTACCCGCCGCCCGCCGGCTGGGCTTTGCCCGTCCCGGCGAGGAGCAGCGCCAGCTGCTGGCCGCCACGGTAGAGCAACTGGTGTGCGCGGGCATTTTAAAGGAAATAAACGGAGCCTTATTACTGAAGTGAAGAGCAAAAATGAATCCGTCGCAAAATGGATGTCGCCGCACCGGCGGAGGTTGAACCGGGCTCAGGTTTCGTCTGAGCGGTGCCATCTCCGTCGATAAAGTCCCCCCTCCCGGTCGATAAAGCCCCGTTCTTTGCCCAATGGCCGCGCAACTATTGCGCGCCAATTGGGTTAACCTCCCTTGCGGCCGAAGCGGTTGGCCGCACTGATGCTTATTTATGTGGATAGTTAGACTGGCGCTGGCCCGCCCCTACACCTTTGTGGTGATGGCGCTGCTGATACTGGTGGGCGGCGCGCTCACCATTCAGCGCATGGCGGTCGATATTTTCCCCGACATCCCGATTCCGGTGGTGGGCGTGATTTGGGGCTACTCGGGCGTGGCACCCGAGGAGATGAACCAGCGCATCGTGACGCCCGTGGAGCGTGCCATCACGACCACCGTGAACAACGTGGAGCACCTCGAAAGCCAGAGCCTGAAGGGCATCGGCATCATCAAGGTGTTTTTCCAGCCCGGCACCAGCCCCGATGCCGGCGTGGCCCAGATTACGGCCATCACCCAGACGCTGCTGCGCATTCTGCCGACCGGGATTTCGCCGCCGCTCATTATCCGCTACTCGGCGTCGAATGTGCCCATCGCCCAGACCTCGCTCAGCTCGGAAACGCTGGGGGAGTCGGACCTGTTCGACGCGGCCAACGCCTTCATCCGGCCGGGTTTGGCGGTGGTGCAGGGCGCTTCGGTATTGCTGCCGAATGGCGGCAAGCCCAAGCAGATTATGGTCGACCTCGACCCCGACAAGCTGGCCGGCAAAAACCTGAGCGGCAACGACGTGGTGCAGGCCCTGCTGGCCCAGAATGTCATTATCCCGGCCGGCTCGGCCAAAATCGGCGACACGGAGTACGACGTGAAGCTGAACTCCAGCCCCGAAGCCATTGCCTCGCTTAACGACCTGCCAATTAAGACGGTGGATGGCACGACGACCTACATCCGCGATGTGGCATTTGTGCACGAAGGGGCGGCCGTGCAAACCAACATTGTGCGCCAGAATGGCCGCCGCACGGCCATCATCCCGATTCTGAAAAGCGGGGCGGCCAGCACGCTCGACATCATCGACAAAATCAAGAAGGTGCTGCCGAATATTCAGGCCAACGCTCCGCCGGCGCTGAATATCAAGCTGCTGTTCGACCAGTCGTTTTTCGTGCGGGCCAGCATCAAGGGCGTGGTTATCGAGGCCTGCATCGCGGCGGCCCTCACTGCCCTCATGATACTGCTGTTTCTGGGCTCGTGGCGCTCCACGCTCATTATTGCCACCAGTATTCCGCTGTCGATTCTGGTCAGCATCGTGGTGATGAATATTCTGGGACAGACCCTTAATATTATGACCCTGGGCGGCCTAAGCTTGGCCGTGGGTATTCTGGTGGATGACGCGACGGTGGAAATCGAGAATATTCACCGCAACATGGGCATGAAGAAGCTGCTCAAACGCAGCATTCTCGATGGTGCCCAGCAGATTGCCACGCCGGCACTGGTAGCCACGCTGGCCATCTGCATCGTGTTTGTGCCGGTGTTTTTTCTGGGTGGGGTGGCCTCAGCCATCTTCGCGCCGCTGGCCACGGCGGTCATTTTCGCCATGCTCGCCTCCTACATTCTGAGCCGGACGCTGGTGCCCACGCTGGTGATGTTCCTGCTGCGCCAGGAGCTGCCCATCTACCACGCCGAGCCGGAGCCCGACCTGCCCAGCCAGCACATCCGCAACGGCCAGCCGGTGAGCCAGGCCGAGCGCGACCTCGAAGTTATCCGCCGCGAGCAGTACGAGAAGGCCCACCCCAGCGGCACAGCCGAGGAAGAAGCCGAAAACCAGATTACCGACCAGGAGCGCGCCGCTGGGCAGGCCATCACCCAAACCTGGGTCTGGAAGCTGCATAAGGGCTTTGAGAAGCAGTTCGAGAAGCTGCGGGCCGGCTACGGCGGCGCACTGGCCTGGGCGCTGGGCAACCGGCCCAAAGTAGTGGTGGCCTTCGTGGTGCTGTTTGTGGGCTCGCTGGGGCTGTTTCCGCTCATCGGTCAGAACTTTTTCCCGACCGTGGATGCCGGCCAGCTGCGCCTGCATGTTCGCACGCCCACCGGTACGCGCCTGGAGGAAACGGAGGTGCGCTTCCGGCAGGTGGAGAAAGTGATTCGGCAGGTGATTCCGGCCGGGGAGCTGGACCTTGTGCTCGATAACATCGGCCTGCCGGTTATCCCCATCAACCTGCTGCTGAGCGACAACCCCACCATTGGGGCCGGCGACGGCGAAATTCTGGTGAGCATGAAGGAAGACCACGGCCCCACGGCCGACTACATCAACGAAATCCGCCGCCGGATTCATCAGCAGTACCCCGACCTGACCATCTTCTTCCAGCCGGCCGACATCGTGAACCAGACCCTGAACTTCGGCCTGCCCGCGCCCATTGACATTCAGGTAATTGGCCGCGATAAAATGGCCAACCAGCGCATTGCTGGCGAAATCAAGGCCAAAATCACGAAGATTCCCGGCCTGGTCGATGCCTTCGTGTACCAGGCGTTCGACCAGCCCCAGCTGCGCGTCGACATCGACCGGGTGCGCGCCCAGGAGGCCGGCCTCTCGCAGCGAGACATCGCCAACAACGTGCTGGTCAATCTCTCTTCGAGCACCCAGACCAACCCCAACCAGTGGCTGAACCCGACCACTGGCGTGAGCTACACGGTAGCCGTGCAAACCCCGCCGCGCGACCTCGCCACCCTCGACGAGCTGGGCAACATCGGCGTGACCGGGGCCGGCCAGGCGCAGGCGCAGCTGCTAAGCAACTTCGCCACCATGCGCCGCACCCAGACCACCGCCGTGGCCTCCGACTACAACATTCAGCGCACCGTCGACCTCTACGCCAGCGTTTCGGGCCGCGACCTGGGCGGCGTGAGCAAAGACGTGCGACGCATTCTGGCCGAAACCGAGAAAACCCTGCCCAAAGGCACCACCCTGGCCCTGCGCGGGCAGGCCGACTCGATGCGCACCTCGTTCGCGGGCCTGGGGCTGGGGCTGGCCGGGGCCATCGTGCTGGTGTATTTGCTGATGGTGGTGAATTTCCAGAGCTGGCTCGACCCGCTCATCATCATTACGGCGCTGCCGGGTGCACTGGCCGGCATTCTGTGGATGCTGTTCGCGACGCAAACCACCCTGAGCGTGCCGGCCCTGATGGGCGCGATTATGTGCATCGGCGTGGCCACGGCCAACTCCATTCTGCTGGTGACGTTTGCCAACGAGCGCCGCGAGGAGGAACCGGACCTTTCGCCCCGCGATGCGGCGCTGGATGCCGGCTTCACCCGCCTGCGCCCGGTGCTGATACGGCCCTGGCCATGATTATCGGCCTGCTGCCCATGTCGCTGGGCATGGGCGAGGGCGGCGAGCAGAATGCCCCGCTCGGCCGCGCCGTAATCGGCGGCCTGCTGCTGGCCACCGTAACGACCCTGTTTTTTGTGCCGATAATGTTTTCATATTTGAAAAAGCCAGTTCAGATGGCGGCGGCTTAGAATTTAGCCCGCAGAGGTCGCGGAAGTTTACGC
>JALYUI010000588.1 GCA_030853845.1 Bacteroidota bacterium
TAATTCAACCGTTCAACGATACGAGCGAGATGCTTCGCTGCGCTCTGCATGACGTTCTTCTACCTTCCGACCAGCGCCAGAATATTCGTCACGGCCGGCTCCGAGATGTGCAGGAAAGTATTCGGAAAAAGCCCCAGCCAGAACACCAGCACGATGAGCGGCACCACCACCAGCAGCTCGCCGCTGGTGAGGTCGGTAATGGTTTCGGAGAAGGCCGAATCCGGGCCGAGCATGATGCGCTGGAACATGCGCAGCAGGTACACGGCCGAGAAAATAATGGTTAGTCCTGCCACCGCGCCCACCCAGGCGTTGTACTGGTACACGCCGGCCAGCAGCAGGAACTCGCCCACGAAGCCGCCCGTGAGGGGCAGCGCCACCGTGCTCAACAGCAGCACCAGAAAGCACACCGTGAGCACCGGCGTGCGGCGCGTGAGGCCGCCTAAATCCGGAATAAAGCGGGTGCCGGTGCGGCGCTCCAGGGCATCGGCGATGAAGAACATGCCCACCACGTTCACGCCGTGGGCTAGCATTTGAATGACCGCGCCCTGCAGGCCGATTTGGGTGAGCGAGAACACGCCGGCCGCCATCAGCCCCACGTGCGAGAGCGAGGAGTAGGCGATGAGGCGCTTCACGTCGCGCTGCCGGATGGCAATGATGGCCCCGTAGATGATACCGATGACCGAGAGAATGATAACCGGTTTCTGCCACTGGCTCACGCCGAGCGGCACGACCGGCAGCAGCCAGCGCATGGTGCCGTAGATGCCCATTTTCAGCATAATGCCCGAGAGCAGCATGGTGGCCGGCGCGGGGGCTTCGGTGTAGGTATCAGGCTGCCAGGTGTGGAAGGGGAAGATGGGCATCTTCACGGCGAAGGCCGCAAAAATCAGCCAGAACAGCCACGACTGCTCGGCCGCGCTCAGCTTCAGGCTATAGAAGGCCGACAGCTCGGAGGAGTGGGCGGCCAGCGAGCCGATGGCCGGGCCGGTTTGCAGGTACAGGTACACGAAGCCGGCCAGCATCAGCAGCGAGCCGACTACGGTGTAGAGGAAAAACTTGAGGGTGACGGCCACCCGGCGTTCGCCGCCCCAGGCCCCGGCCAGGAAGTAAATCGGAATCAGGGCCACCTCCCAGAAGAAGTAGAACAGGAAGGCATCGAGCGAGGTGAACACCCCGAGCAGGCCCGTTTGCATGAACAGCACGAGGGCGTAGAAGGCCGAGGGGTTATCGAAATCGCGCTTAAAGGCGCTCAGTAGGATGATGGGCACCAGGAAAGTGGTGAGCAGCACCAGCAGCAAACTCAGCCCGTCGAGGCCGAGGTGGAAGTTGATGCCGGCCGAGGCAATCCAGCGGTAGTTGAGGTTGTAGGCCGTGGAGCCGTGGGCCTGGAAATCGAAGGCCACGTAGGCGGCCAGGGCGAATTCAACGAGCGAGGCCCCGAAAGCGAGGGCGCGGGCGGCGGCTCCCTTCACCAGCAGCAGCAGGAGCGCGGCGGCCAAAGGGAGAAAAAGCAGTACAGCAGTCAGCATCAGCAGGCGGTTTGGGCGCGTTGCGGCCGGGAGGTACCCGTGCGCAAATTGACCGCAAACTTACGCACGGACCCGCAAGGCACCACGGTTTTTGCGCAACTTCTACTCGCGGGCCACTTTCCGGCTCATCAGCACCCGCCCGCTGGTATCGAGCCACTGCGCATTATAAAGGCCAGGGGCCAAAGCCGCTATCGAAACCAACGTTTCCGCGCCCAGCACCGGCTGGTGCAGCACTTCGCGGCCCAGCGCATCGAGCAGGCGCACGCTGGCGGCGACGCGGCCGGGCTGCTGCAGCACCAGAATTTGGGTAGCCGGGTTGGGGAAGGCCCGGAAGCCGGCTGCTTCAGCGGCGGCTGCCGAAGGCGTGGGCCGGCAGAATACGGCCATTATTTTCGTCCACAGCTCGGTGTCGAAAGAAGACGCGGCCAACAGACTGGCGCCGGCCGAGTTGCCCTGGCGCACCACCACCAGGCCCAGGCTGGGCACGACGTATATTTTCTGGTCGTTTTTGCCGAGCGCGGCAATCATATCGGCTGGGGCCGAGGGGATGAGCGGGCCGGAAAACACGGTTTGCTGCGGGCCGGGGAGGCGGTAGCTGCTTTGGCCGTTCAGCCACCAGAGGTAGCCGTAGCTGCGGTTCAGGGTCTGGCTGGGGGTGGTCATGGCCTGGAAGTAGGCGGCATCCGTCAAAATCTGGGTGCCGTTCCAGGCCCCGCGCGCCAGGATGAACAGGCCGAAGCGGGCCATGCTGCGGGCTTTGCTGTAGAACACGTCGTTGCTCCACAGGCCCGCCATGCCAATGCGGTTGCTCAGGCGCTGGCTGGTGTAGGCTGTGATGCTGGCCGCGCCACTGGCCTGCACCAGCACGTTTTGCAGGGTGCGGTAGGCGCCGGTGTGGTAGGCCCAGCGGCTGGCGGGCAGGGCCAGGTAGCGCAGGCAGGCGGGCGTGGTGTTTTCGTTGTCGCAGGGTGCGGGCGGCGCGTCGTCAAGGCCCGTAGTCATCGTGAGCTGGTGCAGCAGCTGAATCTGGCGCTGCTGCGGGCGCGTGGCGCTGGTCCAGCGGCCGAGGTACTGCGAGGTGCTGTCGCTGAGGCTGAGCAGGCCATCCTGCCGGGCCAGGCCCACCAGCGTAGCCGTGAGCGACTTGCCCGCCGAGGCCCAGTACCAGGCCGAATCGGCGGTGTAGGTGCCGTAGTACTGCTCCACCACCATGCGCCCACCTTTCAAAATAAGCAGCGACTTACTCCCCTTGCGCCCGGCGAAGGCCAGGAGCGAATCGAGCTGCGGCTGGCACCAGCCCAGGCTGGCGGGCGTAGTAGTGGCCCAGGTGCTGCCCGTGAGGGGCGGGAAGTACAGCGGCGCGGTCGTCTGGGCGTGGGTGGGTGCGGGGGGTAGTAGCAGCGTTAGCAGCAGTAGGGGCCAGCGTTGCAATAGGAGTAGCGGAAGTTTCATCGGCACGGCGAAATAAGGGTGATAATAACAGCTGGTTGACTAACTGGCCCGGAAAGAGTTTAACCGATGAGTCCGTTATTTGTCGCTGCTTCCGCGCCCAATAGCTGCCTACGCCTGGCTACCGAGCTCCCGCTACTTTCACCCCTGCCATGACTTTCCCGACCCTGCGTGTGGCGCGGCCCACCGACAACCTGCCCGCTCTGCGCCGATTCTACTGCGACGGCCTGGGGCTGATGCAGCTGTTCGCCTTCAATGACCACGACGGCTTCTGTGGCCTGATGCTGGGCCACCCGCAGGCACCCTACCACCTCGAATTCACGCACCAGCCCGGCCACCTGGTGGGGCGCGCCCCCACGGCCGATAACCTGCTGGTCTTTTACCTGCCCGACGCGGGCGAATGGCAGGCCGCCGTGCAGCGCCTGGAAGCGGCTGGCTTCGCGCCCGTGCCGGCTTACAACCCTTACTGGGATGAGCTGGGCCGCACCTACGAAGACCCCGACGGCTACCGCGTGGTGCTGCAACGCGCCGCCTGGAATTTCTAGCGCCGAGCGAAACCCATGCTGCTCAGTTCCCCCGAAAACCAACCCGTTGTGGCCCGCCTCGCGCCCACGCCCAGCGGCTACCTGCACCTGGGCAACGCCGTGAACTTCGTGCTTACCTGGCTGCTCACGCGCCGGGCGGGCGGCACCCTGCACCTGCGCATCGACGACCTCGACCGCGCTCGCCTGCGCCCGGCCTACCTCGCCAACATCTTCCGCGTTATCGATTGGCTGGGCATCGATTACGACCACGGCCCCAGCGGCCCCGATGATTTCCTCCGCCACTACTCGCAGCTGCTGCACCTGCCCGCCTACAACGCCGTGCTGCGCCGCCTGGCCCGGGTGCCGGGCCTCGTGCAGGCCAGCACCCGCTCGCGCACCAACGGGACCGAAACGGCCGTGGCCCTCGACACTCCCGGCGCGGCGTGGCGGGCGCACGTGCCGGCCGGAACCGAAATCTGCTTTCCCGATGCCTGGCAGGGCGAAACGGCCGTCCCACTCGGCGCGCTGATGCCCGATTTCGTCATTCGCAAAAAAGACGCGGTGGCCGCCTATCAGGTGGCTTCGGTGGTAGATGATTTGCGCCTCGGCACCAACCTGATTGTGCGGGGGCTCGACTTGCAGCCCAGTACCGCCGCCCAGCTGTGGCTGGCCGGCCAACTCTCCGAAACGAGGGCCTTCAACGTGCGGCAAGTGCAGTTTATGCACCACCCGCTGCTGACCGATGCAGCCGGCCAGAAGCTCTCCAAGTCGCAGCAACTGCCCCTGGATGCTGGCATTCTGGCGCAGCAGGATGGCCGGCGGACCGTATTCGAGGCCGTGGCCGGGCTGTTGGGAGAGCCATTGGCGGCTGGTACCAGCCTGGTGGGGCTGGCCGACTACTTACGCAGCTGCCACGTTATGAGCACCATCTGGTTGGGTGGCGGGCCGGAGGACGGGGGAGTGTAGGCGTAGAACAGCTGGCGCGGGCTGTCATTATTCGAATCCGAAGTTTCGGTGCGGTGGTAGCTGCTGAGCGCCCCCACGGCCCAGACTTGCAGGCGGGCACCGTCGGGGTCGGCATCCCAGTACAGCTCCCAGCCGTTGGTGGCGGTGCGGTCGCCGGCCCCCTTGCGCACGAAATACTGCACCAGCTCCGACTGCACGCATGCCCCCTCGAAAACGGCGGGCTTGAAGGCCGCGCCCCCGGTGCCGCCCGGGGCCAGGCGAAACTCCACGGTGCCCTGGCCGGTCAGGGTCGTTTCCGACAGCTTGTGGCCCAGCGTGTCGGTCGTCAGGGTCTTGATTTCAGCAACCTGCCAGGTGCCGACCCACTTTTTTTCCTGGGCGGCAATATCCCGGATTTCGGGCTTTTCGCAGCCCGAGGCGGCCAACAGCGTGGCACCAGCTATAAGCAACAGGAGGAAAGGGCGCATAAGAAACGAGAGTAGGGAGCCGGCTCATTTGTTGAGCCGGCGCTCGAAAGGAGTGAACAGCAGGTTGGCTGAGAAGCGCCAGCCGTGCAGCGTGCTGGCAAACGTGGGGTTGAGGCCCACAAACGTGGTATAATCGTCGCGGCGCTTGCGCACGTCCTCGGGGAGGTAGTAGCGTAGCGTGCCGTCGTCGAAAGTGGGGCCGCCCGTGGCCTGGGCCATCATTTCGTCGCGTAGCGGGTTCACGTTCGGGTCGCTGCCCTCAATGAAGTGGCGCAGCACGCCCACACTTTCACCCCGCAGCGACAGGGTAATAAACGCATGGTCGTGCAGCTTGATGAGCTTTAAGTCGAGGCGGGCACCGAGCAGGAGCGAGCCGGTTACTTTCTGGCGAAAAACGCCGTTGAGCGGCTGCTCCTCGCCGTAGCTGAGCAGGCCGTTGGCGGCGTAGCGGTAGCCACTGTGCACGGTCACGTTCTGCAATTGCCCGCCAATGGCCGCGCCCACCCCCACCCGCCCGCCCACCGGAAATAGCAGGTCGAAGTTCAAATCGAGCGGGTTATAGTCGAGCGTCATCTCGCGGCGGTCGCCATTCAGGTATTCGGCCACCGACGACACCTGCATCCGGTGCTTGACCACGCTGAAACAGGCCGGCCCGATGTAGGCCCCGCCGCCAAAGGAGTAGTCAAGCTGGGGCGTCCAGGCCCCGAGCGGCGTGCGCAGCCGCGTTTTGAAGACGGTGTTGAAGCTTTCGCGGTATTGCTCGTAGGAATCCAGCTTCAGGCCGGCATAATAGCTGCCGCCGCCTTGCAGGTAGAAACCCGCGTACACGGGCCAGTTCACGGTCTGGGCCGAAGCTGGCCGGGTGGCCCCCAGCCCAAGCAGCAGGGCAAGGCAACAGAAAGAGCGAAAGCGCATGGTGGAGATACCCGCCTGGTGGCGACATAGCCCCAAAAATAGCGAGGTTCCAGACCGCATGCAATCCGTGCCAGCCCGGATTTAATGCTCCGTGCCAGCCCGGATACTGATGCATCTACCGAACCTCCTTCTTGAACTGCTCCGCCCAGTAATCGGCCAGCCGCGTGGGCTCGGGCAGCTTGTAGCCGCGCAGGCAGGCCAGGGTCAGGCGCGTGGCCGTGGCCTGGTTGCAGCGGTGGCCGGGGCTGACGAACAGCGGCAGCACTTTTTCCTTGCTGCGCAGCACCTCGCCCAGCAGCTCGCCGGTGCGGGCATCGGTGAGGGGCGTGCGGTCGCCCAGCGCCGGCCCCGG
>JALYUI010000605.1 GCA_030853845.1 Bacteroidota bacterium
ACGACAATGGAACCGTACAGCCCCGACTGCTCCTGGAGCATGGTGTGCGAGTGGTACCAGTAGGTGCCGCTCTGCCGCAGGGGGAACGTGAAGGTGTGGGTGCCGCCGGCCTTCACGGGGGCCGTGGTCAGGTAAGGCACCCCGTCGTACTGGTTGGGCACCAGCAAGCCGTGCCAGTGAATGGAGGTTTCCATCTGCATCTGGTTGTGCACGTGGATGACGGCGGTGTCGCCCTCGTTGAAGCGCAGCGTAGGGGCCGGAATCTGGCCGTTGATGCCGATGGCGTGACGCGTTTTGCCGGTGAAATTGACCAGCCGGTCCTCCACGTATAAATCGTACACGACCTTTTTACCCACATAATCGGCCCGAGGGCTGACGGTGGTACCCTGCACGGCTTTGGCATCCGGCGCAGACTGCGTGAGATAAGGCTCCTTTGGCTCCTTGGCCGCTTTATCCCCCGGCATACTCATGCCGGGCATGCTTTGCGCCGCCACCTGAAAAGTGGTCAGCAGGAAAACTATTACTGGAAATAATTTCATTAGCGGTTAGTTATCTCTCTTGGGTTTGTCGCGGGCCGGGTTGTTGTCCTCAAAGCGGTATTTATCCATGGGACTAGGCATGCTCATGCCCGGCATGGCCTGGTCCTTTTCCGTGCCGGGCATGCCTTTCATAGCGCCCATATCTGAACTGGCCGGCAGTTGACCCTTGCCCGCGTCGTTCATGCCGGGCATATTGTTCATCCCTTCCATGCCGGATATGCCTTTCATGGGGCGCTGCTTTTTAGCACCGGCCGGTTGCTTCCCCACGCCTTTTTTCATGTCCATGTCCGGCATAGCTGGCATGGTCTGCTTGCCGCGCTGGTTCGGCGTGGCATTCATGTCCATACCGTCCATTTTCATGCCTTTCATATTATCCATGCCTTGCCTGTTGCTATCCTTCATCTCCATTCCGCTGGGCATTTGTTTTTTCGTCTTCATGCCGGGCATATCGGCCATAGAACCTTTGCCCTGAGCTGGGGTCTGACTGCTCGGACTCGGCTTACCCGACATGTTCATATTGCCCATACCGGACATTGCGTTGTCGCTTTGGGCGCTGCCGTTGGCCGGTTGGGCGGCGTTGCCGCTCATATCCATGCCTTTCATGCCCTTCATATCGTTCATTCCCGACGGGGATTCCTGGCCGGGAAAGCTATCGGAAGCCGGCGTCATTGGTTCTTCGCCGACTTTCTTAGCTCCTTTCGGGCTGCCCATATCCATGCCGTCCATGCCCGCTTTTTCTTCCCGGGCTTCTTCCTCTTCGCTCATGACCATGTTGCCCTTCGGGCCGACGCCTTCCACGTACACCAGCTGGGCTCCGTGGTGGCCGGTCCAGGAAACGGCTCCCGCTGCGGCCAGCGCTGGCAGTAGCACTAAAACCGCGTAGGCGCGCCGCCGAATCTGGAAATATTCGCCTACGCCGGCCAGCAGCAGGGTGATGCCGGCCAGCCACAGGGTATAGCCTGCGTACTGCTCGTGAATGGCAAAGATGGCGGCGGCTTTAGGCGGCAGGCCCCGGGGCATGGCGTGGAAAGTAGTGCTGGCCGCGATTCCCCCCGCCAAGCCCCCGGCCATCGCCACCAGGGCTATCCAGCGCACTTGCTGCCAGTCCTTGAACACCAGCACAGCCTGCAAGGCGGCGGCTACCAGCAGTAAGACGACAGGAAAGTGCACGACCAAGGCGTGCAGGTTGGGGAAATCTGAAAACATAGAAACGAATTTAATGACGACCGGAACGGAGGCAAGCCGCGCCTAACTACTGTGAAAAGGGAATGTAAACGATGCTGGAATCACCCCGGGAAAGCAGACGTGCAGCCAGACCGAAATTAGGGTAATGGCCGCTGGAACGCTTTTGATGAGCCGAAAAATCGGTTAACCAAGGAAATATTTTGTTTCGCCTGCCCGACCGCTTTACGACGTTTAGCCCGGATGATGTTTGCTGTTATTCAAGGCTGACATTACATAATTTGCTGCTTCCGGAAATTTTACACTCATTTACCACCCGACAGGGCGCTGCTGCCGCGCCAATGCGGGTGCTGACTTACTTTTTCATGCTGGCGGTTATGTACGCCTTCCTGGCCAACCGGCTGTTTTTCTTTATTTCAGGCAGCCTAACGGTGCCCGAACAACGCCTCACCCGGACGCCGCTGGCCCTAGAAAACAAGCTCACCGACGGCAACCCCGACAAGGTGATGCCGCCCGAGGATTTTGCCGAGTTTATGGGGTAACAGCTGAAGCTCAACCGCCGCATTTTCATCAAAGAGACCGGAATGTGGTCGACAAAGCCGTGATTTCAGGCATCGAAATTGTTGGCGAAGCGCCCTCGCAGCCAGGCTGCGCGCGTTTTTCTGTTTAGTATCAAAAGTCCAAAACCCTATGTCAAACCCCGAAATTCGGCAGTTCGCCCAGGAAAAACAACTCGTTGCCGCCACCGCCGCCGATTGGGTGCGCGATGGCATGGTGGTGGGGCTGGGCACGGGCAGTACCGCCGCCCCGTTTATTGTTCTGCTCGGCCAGCGGGTGCGCGAGGGCGGGCTACGCATTCAGGCCTCGGCCACCTCGCGGGCCAGCGACGAGCTGGCCCGCCGCGTGGGCATCCCGATGCTGGAGCCCCGGCGCGGCCTGCGCTTCGACCTGACCGTGGACGGGGCCGACGAGCTTGACCCGCAGCTACGCCTCTTAAAAGGCGGCGGCGGGGCTTTGCTGCGCGAAAAAGTCATTGCTACCGCTTCCGATTACTTGCTCATCGTGGCCGATTCTTCGAAAGTCGTGGCCCGGCTTGGCCGGTTCCCGCTGCCGCTGGAAGTGGTGCCCTTCGCTCTGCCCTGGGTGATGGACGCTGTGAATTCCCTGGGCGGTGCGCCCGTGGTGCGGGTAGATAAGCTGAATCCCCCCGAGTTGGCCAAGTCCGACCAGAGCAACCTGCTGGTAGACTGCCATTTTGAAACTATAGCCGACCCGCAGGCGCTGGCACTTAAGCTGAAAACCATTCCTGGTATGGTGGAGCACGGCTTGTTCCTGGGGCTGGCACGGGCCGCCATCATCGTGCAGGACGGCGCGGTACAGGTGCTGCGTCCAGGCCAGGCGGCGGTAGCGGCGGCGGAATTTTCCGCGCTGCCGTAATGGCTGACTCAGCCCGATTTACATTCCCGGCGGTGCCCGCCGTGCTGCTCTCCATTGTGAGCGTGCAGGGGGGGCATTGCCAAAGGCCTGTTTCCGTTGCTGGGTGCGGCCAGAACCACCCGCTTGCGCATTGGGCTGTCGGCGCGGGTGCTGGTGGTGCGCCCAAAGCTGGGGCAGTTGCGGGCGGCGCAGCGTCGGGCGGTGGTGCCGCGCACTTTGCCCACCCGCACGTTCAGTATTTTGATAAGCCTGGAGCCGGTGGCGGCGGCACTATCCGGCTGGCCGCTACTGGGCGAGCGGCTACTTTACGGCCAGTGGCTGGCCGTGGGCTTCATTGTGGTGACCAGCGTGGGAGCCACGCTTACGGCTGGTGGAGGCACACCGGCCATCGTGGGCGAATAACTTAGCTCCAGTTGCGGAGTAGCCGCTTAGCGGCGAAAGGTTTTAACAAATGAGCATCAAGCATGTAAAGCCGCGGGTGACAGATTTCCAAGTGTTTCTGTCGGCACTATGCGGCTTTTAGACGTTAAAAATGATATTGGCTGCAAACCTGCCGCCGCTACGCCGCTACTCTACAACTTGGATTAACCATCAGCAGTGTTTTATGAGACCGGTTATTGGATAGGCGCATCTTCGCGCCTTGCTGTTAGCGCTTCAACTCTGTTGCGGCCGCTTCATCCAGAAACCAAGCTGCCTCGCCAGCAGCCGGTGCGATGAGCTGCGCGGGGTATTCTTCCCTGTTTCGCTCGCCCAGCAGCACCCGCCGCACGGCGGCCGCCTTATCGGCTCCGAAAACCAGGAAGGCCACGGCGCGGGCCTGGTTGATGAGTGGGGCAGTGAAGGTGAGGCGGTACATGTCGACTTCAGGCACGAACACGGCCTGTACATTGGCCGTAGTGGCGTGCAGCACGGCCGTATGCGGGAATAGCGAAGCCGTGTGGGAGTTGTCGCCCAGGCCCAGCAACACCAAGTCAAACTGCGCTGCTTCGGTACCGAAGAATAACTTGATGGTCTGCATGTAGGCCTGCGCCGCCTCGACGGGCGGCAGTAGGGTGTTCACGGCAAAAACGTGTTCGGCGGCAATGTTCAGCGGGGCCAGCAGGGCCGTTTTGGCCATCAAGTAATTGCTCTGCGCATCGGTGGTCGGCACGTTGCGCTCATCGCCGAAGAAGAAAAACGTCTGCGCCCACGGCACCTGCTCGCGGTAGGCGGGTGAGGCCAGCATCTCGTAGAGCTTTTTGGGCGAGCTGCCGCCCGACAGCGCCACCGAAAACCTGCTCCTTCCTGCAACGGCCTGTCGGGACTGAGCCACAAAGAAGTCGGCCAAACTGTGTAAGACCTCCTCAACAGAAGCGAAAACGTGCTGGGGCATGGCTATTTCTTTTTGCCGTTGAGTAGCAGCGTAAACCAGTGGAACCCGTCGCGGGCAATGAGTGCCTCCGCTATTTCCGGGCCCCACGAATCGGCCGAGTAGTTGGGAAAACTTGAGCTGGGGCGGCCCTGCCAGGCATTCAGGATGGGCATCACCAAATCCCAGGCCTCTTCCACTTGGTCGCCGCGCATAAACAGGGTCTGGTCGCCGAGCATGGTGTCGAGCAGCAGGGTTTCGTAGGCTTCGGGGGCTTCGGAGGCGTAGGTGCCCTGGTAGTCGAACACCATGTCCACGGTGTTCAGCATCATGTCGAGGCCGGGGCGCTTGGCCTGCACTTGCAGGCGGATGCTCATTTCAGGCTGAATGCTGATAATGAGCCGGTTTTGTTGCCAACTCTCGCCCGTTTCCGGCGGAAAGATGACGTGCGGTACGTTCTTAAACTGGATGCTGATGATGGACGCCGAGCGATGCATTCGCTTGCCCGTGCGCACGTAAAACGGCACCCCCTGCCAGCGCCAGTTATCCACAAAAAACTTCACGGCCGCGAAGGTCTCGGTGTTCGAGGTGGGGTTACCGTCTTTTTCCTCGCGGTAGCCAGGCACCTCCTTGCCCTCAATCCAGCCCGCGCCGTACTGCCCGCGCACGGCCGATTCGCGCACTTCCTCGGGCGTGAAGCGGCGCATGGCGCGCAGTACGTCTACCTTGCGGTTGCGCACTTCGTCGGCCGTGAAATTCACGGGCGGCTCCATGGCCACCAGGCACAGCAGCTGCAGCAAGTGGTTTTGAATCATGTCGCGCAGCGCGCCCGAGCCGTCGTAGTAGCCGGTGCGCTCGCCCACGCCCAACTGCTCGGTCACCGAAATCTGGACGTGGTCGATGGTGTTGCGGTTCCAGAGCGGCTCCATGATGGCATTGGCGAAGCGGAAGGCCATGATGTTTTGCACCGTTTCCTTGCCCAGGTAGTGGTCGATGCGGTAAATCTGGCACTCCTGGAAGTGCTGGGCCAGCAGCTTGTTCAGCGCCCGGGCCGACTCCAAATCGTGCCCGAACGGCTTCTCAATCACGATACGAACCCGAGTAGGGTCATCCTCGGTGTGGCGCTGGGCAATGCCCATGGCGATGATGGGGAAGAACTCCGGGGCCACCGCCAAGTAGTAAATTACATTGGCCGGGGCATTCCATTCCTGCTCGAACGCCGCGATGCGTTGGCAAAATTCCTCGTAGGCGGCCGGCGTTTTCACGTCGGCAACCTGGTAGAAAATATGCGGCGCAAACTTCTCCCAGGCTACTTTTTTGGCCTTGCCGCTGCGCGAGAACTGGTTGAGGTCGGCCAGCAGGTTGGTGCGGAATTCCTCATCGGTGAGCTTGGTGCGGCCCGTACCGATGATGGCAAACTGCTCGGGCAGCCAGCCCTCGAGAAACAGGTTATACAGTGCCGGCGACAGCTTGCGGGCGTTCAAATCGCCGGTGCCGCCGAAGATGACGAAGACCGTGGGCTTAATATTGTGGTTATTATTCATGGCGAAGAGCGGCGTGAGGGAGCAAGAGAAGAAGTGGCTATCATAGTGAGCGTAGTACTGTTATCCTGCGCTTGCGAAGGATGACAGACGGATGCCTAGCTGTTCGGTTTCACCGGCTCCTTCTCCGGACCGTGCTCCTCCACCTGCACATCCTTCTTGTTGGCAGCGTCCTCGTGCTCGGGCGTCCACTGCGTATGGAATACGCCCTCCTGGCCAATTAGCTCATACGTATGCGCCCCGAAGTAGTCACGCTGGGCCTGGATGAGGTTGGATGGCATCCGCGCCGTGCGGAAGGTGTCGAAGTAGCTCAGCGAGGCCATGTAGCCGGGCAGGGCAAGGCCGGCGGTAGCAGCAGCAGCCACCACGGCGCGGCTGCCGCGCACGGCCTCGTTCACAAGCTTTTGCACCTGGCCATCGAGCAACAGGTGGGCCAGGTCCGGCGTGTGCTGATAGGCGTTAAAAATCTCGTTCAAAAAACCCGAGCGGATGATACAGCCGCCGCGCCAGATTTTGGCAATGTCGGCCAGGTTCAAATCGTAGGAAAAATCCTTCGATGCCTTCGAGAGCAGTTGCATGCCCTGGGCGTAGGTGATGACCATGCTGAAGTAGAACGCCTGCTCCAGCTGAGCCAGAAAAGCCTCGCCCTCCACCGGCAGCGGACCAGCGGCCGGGCCATATAGCCCCGCCAGCTGCTCGCGCAGGGCCTTGTACTTCGACAAATCGCGCATGGCCACGGCCGTGTCGATGGTCGGGAGCGGCAGCTCCAAATCCATGGCCACCTGCGAGGTCCACTTGCCGGTGCCCTTCGAGCGGGCTTCGTCCTTGATATCGTCGAGCAGTAGGTGGTTTGTATTCGGAGCCTTGAAGCCGAAAATATCCTTCGTAATATCCAGCAGGAAGGACCGGAGCCGGCCCTCGTTCCACTGCGTGAACACCTGGCCGATGGCCGCGTTATCCATACCCAGGCCGGTTTTCAGCACGGCATAGGTTTCGGCGATGAGCTGCATCAGGCCGTACTCGATACCGTTGTGCACCATTTTCACGAAGTGGCCGGCCGCGCCGGGGCCAATATAGGTCACGCACGGTTGGCCATCGACCTGCGCGGCAATGGCCTCAAACAGGGGCTGCATCACGCGGTAGGCTTCTTTATCGCCGCCGGGCATCATGCTGGGGCCGAAGCGGGCACCTTCCTCGCCGCCGCTAACGCCCATGCCAAAGAAATGGAAACCGGCCGCTTCCACCGCCTTGGCGCGCCGCTCGGTGTCGATGAAGTGGGAGTTACCGCCGTCGATGATGATGTCGCCGGGGGCCAGCAGGTGCCCTAACTCGGCAATTACGCTGTCCACAATGGGGCCGGCGGGCACCAGCATCATCACCGCGCGCGGCGGTTGCAGGCCGCTCAGAAAGGTGTCGAGGTCGGCGAAGCCTTCCACGGGCTTGCCCGCGCCTTCTTTGGCCAGCAGGGCAATTTTGGTGGCGTCCTTATCGTAGCCGGCCACGGCAAAGCCGTGGTCGGCCATATTCAGCAGCAGGTTGCGGCCCATGGTACCGAGGCCAATCATGCCAAAAGAAGGCTTGGAAGCGGGAGTTGCACTCATCAGAAAAGCGGGAGTTAAGAAGTATGGTTCAGGTCAGGGAAACGATTTACGCCGGAAGAAGGCGAAATCGGGGAGAAGTTTTTAAAGAGGTCGGGGCGCTTGGGAGAGTATCAAGTGGCATCACTGGCATGGCAATGCCTAGCGGACCGTGGAAAAAATAACCTACCCAGACGATACCCTGGCCACGCATCAGGACGACCAGTCGCTGGCTAATAGGTATGACAAGTTACAGCCGTTGGACGGCGCATTACTGATTTTCAAACGTATGCATGGCAAAACAGCTTCTCCATTGTGAATTATGCCGAGCGCCATCGCTACGTCGAGCGCGTTTCCACGGGCTTTGTCGAATCGGCGGTAAATCGGGTGCTGGCCAAGCGGCTAGTGAAGCGTCAGCAGATGCAATGGACCAAGAACGGGGGCCATTTGCGGAGGCCCCACCAACGTGGTCAATGAGGAGTGGGAAGCTTGTTTTCGGCAGCACTATCCCAGCTTCCAGTAATCCTCGGCGGGGCCGATGCCGATGGCCGCCTAGCTCAATTGCCCCACACTCTCTGATGCTCTCAATACTTAGGTCACGCGTTGGAACACGGCCACGTCGCCGTGCTGTGGACCTCCTGGGTAGCGGCCTGCTGGTGCGATGGGGCGGGGCTGCTGGTCAACCATAACCTGCTTAAGGATTACCAGTATGTGGTGTTAGCCCTGATGCAGGGCATACCCGTACTACTGGATGTGCCGCTGCGGCGCCCCCCCAAAACGCCGGTAGGATAGGAGGCCGGCCAAGCCGGCTTTTCCCAGAAGATTAACACTTTTGCTTTCGCTCATGGCCATTCGTTTTATTTTCGCCCCCGACCTACTGGCCTCTCTGCGCTGGTACATTGACATCCTTAACCTGCCGCCGGACGCCATGCAGGCGGACCCACCGACGCTTCGGTTGTCCGGCACCGAGACGCTGGTATTTTCTGAAAAGGCCCGGCCAGGAGTGCACATACTCCCCGTTGAGTCGGCGGCCGCCGCCCGGCAGCGGTTTGAGTACCGCCCGCGGGTACCGGGCGAAAACCAGGGGCGGATAGTGGCGGCCGGCCCCGGTCACCTCTCCCTGATTGACCCGGCCAATAATGAGCTCACACTTCTTGAAATGCCCTGCGAAGACTCACCCGTCTGAACCTTTTGCCTAGGTAGTGGGAGGCTTGCTATTTGTAGTGAGCAGACTGATTATCAGCTAAAATAGGATTGCACCGCTGCCGGCCCAGCAAATCTGCACAGCGGCGGCGCACTTCCCCCAGCCCAAGCCGGAGGCACGAACCCGGGCGGCAGCGCGCCGCAGATGCGCGCGCGCCTCGAAAAGCTAACCCCAGTGAATAAGAACGCGCTGCTCGAACCCCCGAACGCAAAGCGGCCAGCCACCAGGTACCGGACCGCCCTGGCAGAACCGGTATCCAGTAGCTGGCCGCTCCCAACGCCCCTTTAGTCGCCTTTGGCTACTACTTGCTTCTTCTCTACTTTTTCTTCCTCGGGGTTGCCGGCCAATACGGCTTGGGCGCGCTTCACCACGTTTGCTACCGTGAAGCCGAATTTCTTGAACAGTTCCTCAGCCGGGGCCGACTCACCGAAGCGGTTCATGGCGATGATACCGCCTTCGTCAGTCGTGTATTTATGCCAGCCGATGGGCGAGCCGGCCTCAATGGCCAGCCGCTTGCGCACCGTGGGCGGCAGCACCTGCTCCTTGTAGGCTTTATCTTGATGCTCAAATAATTCCCAGCTCGGCATGCTCACCACGCGGGTGGGGATACCGGCCTTTTCCAGCTTCGGCTGAGCCTGCATGGCCAATGAAACTTCCGAGCCGGTGGCGATGAGGATGAACTGTGGCTTACCGCCTGCGGCCTCGCTCAGAATGTAGGCCCCCTTGGCCACGCCCGCGCGGGCCGAGCCCACCTTGGTCTGGTCAAGAATGGGCAGCTTCTGGCGCGAGAACACCAGCACCACCGGCGACTTGGGCGTGGTCATGGCGATGCGCCAGGCTTCGGTGCTCTCATTGGCATCGGCGGGGCGCAGCACCACGATGTTCGGAATGCTGCGCAGGGCCAGCACCTGCTCGATGGGCTGGTGGGTGGGCCCGTCCTCGCCCAGCCCAATGCTGTCGTGCGTGAATACGAACGTGGCCGTGCTCTCGGCCAGGGCGGTGAGGCGGATGGCCGCCCGCATATAGTCGCTGAACGTGAGGAAGGTACCGCCGTAGGTGCGCAGGCCGCCGTGGTGGGCAATGCCGTTCATGGCCGCGCCCATGGCGTGCTCGCGCACGCCCCACCACACGTTACGGTTGGCCGGGTGCGCGGGCTGGAAGCTGTCACTGCCCGACTTGTCCATCTCGTTCGAGGAAGCCAAATCGGCCGACCCGCCGAACATAAATGGTACCGCTTTCTTAATGGCATCCAGCGCTTTACCCGAGGCCTGACGGGTGGCCAGCTCGCCATCGGCGGGCGTGTACACCGGCAGGTCCATATCCCATCCTTCGGGTAGCTGGCCAGCAAAAGAGAGCTTGAACATCGCAGCCTCGTCCTTAAATTCTTTTGCGAATCTGGCGAAATCCGATTCCCACTGCTTTTGGAGCTTCGCGCCTTGCCGACCGGGCTGTTTGAGGTGCTCGTACACTTCGGCCGGTACCTGGAACGACTGCTCCGGGTCGAAGCCGTAGAACTTCTTGGTGGCCTCCACATTGTCCGGGCCCAGCGGCGAGCCGTGCGCCCGGCTGGTGCCCGCCAGCGGTGAGCCGAAGCCGATAATGGTCCGTACCGCAATTATTGAGGGCCGGTCCGTGACCGACTGCGCCACCCGAATGGCATTCTCAATTGCGTCGAGGTCGTTGCCATCGGGCACGTGCTGCGTGTGCCAGTAGTAGGCATCGAAGCGCTTCATCGGGTTCTCAGTGTAGGTGAGGCTGGTGGGGCCGTCGAGCGAGATGTTGTTATCGTCGTAGAGATAAATCATCTTGTGCAGCTGCAGGTGGCCGGCCAGTGAGGCCGCTTCTGAAGCCAGGCCTTCCATCAGGTCGCCGTCGCTCACCAGCACGTAGGTGTAGTGGTCCTGCACTGGCGCGTGGCCCTCCTTGTTGTAGATAGCCCCGAGGTGCGCCTCCGCCATGGCCATACCCAGGCCGTTGGCGAAGCCCTGGCCCAGCGGACCGGTGGTCACCTCCACGCCGGGCGTGATGTGGGACTCCGGGTGGCCCGGCGTGCGGGAGTCGAGTTGCCGAAACTGCTTCAGGTCATCGAGCGACAAATCGTAGCCGTACAGGTGCAACAGGCTGTACAATAACGCCGAGCCGTGGCCCGCCGATAGCACAAACCGGTCCCGGTTGGGCCACTTCGGGTCTTGCGGGTTGAAGCGTAGGAAGCGCGACCACAGCACATAGGCCATGGGCGCGGCCCCCAGCGGCAGGCCGGGGTGGCCGGAATTGGCCTTCTGCACCATATCAACCGACAGCAGTCGGATGGTGTTGACGCTCAGCTCGTCAATGGATACCTGGGGATTGCTCATAAGTATGGTAGTACGTGCCCGGCCAGCGACGGTATAGTTTTCCTCCTTCCGTTGCCATCTGATTCCGTTTTTGGTTAGTATTGAGCAGGACGATTGAGAATGAATTACTGGATGGGCCGCAAATCCAGTGCAATGACTACAACTTGTCGTTCCCATTACTCAAGGCAGCGCCAGCTATCGGGTCGATGGTGCTTTCCAGGCCAGCCGGCCGCAGTGCACATGTTCTCTGGGCCACAGCACGCCCGTGCTCCCGCATTAACACTTCGTAAACCTAGTCCTGATTGCCAATTAGCGGCCTTTTTAGGGGTTAAGCCAAGAGAATTTCGCGTACTGTTTTGCAGTAGAAAAAACACGTAAGCGAATTGTGCGTAAGGGCTGTAAATATTCGGTTTTCTTCATCTTGCCTAGTTTCTTCATCTTGGTGAGGTTGCCGCCACTTGCACGCTGGCCAGGCTAGCACGGAACTGGAAAATTCGCGTGGCCGTCACCGCCTGCCTGCGGGTCGTGCTGGGTGAGCTTTCCCTAGAGCCGGCACTGGGCGACTTCACAGTGCCGGCACTGATGGGCACTTTTGGTGGCAGAGGGCTCCTGGTGGCTGGCCTCAACCACGAATGGCCAATGACTCCAAACAACCGCGCCGGTGGATAGCTAGGTTAAGCTTGTCTGATACAAATAATCACTTTTCCCCTACTTCTTCTAACCTTTATGGAACACAAAAATCCCTACTCCCGCTTTTCCCTGATGCTGGGCACCTCCCTGGTGGCCATGTACGCGGTCATGTACCTCAATGTCTACGAGTGGGACCACGTGTATTTCAGCCTCACCCGCGTGTATATGGCCCTGCTGATGCTGGTGCCCATGACGATAATTATGATGGGTTTCATGTGGAGCATGTACCCCAACAAACAGCGCAATGCCCTGATTATGGG
>JALYUI010000639.1 GCA_030853845.1 Bacteroidota bacterium
TTGTTCAGACGCGCGGACTCGCAGAGTCCACGCTACAGGGGGCTAGGCCAGCATTTCGGCCAAAAGCCCTTCCTTGAGCGCGAAGGCCGAGGTGCGGAGGCGCGTGATTTCGCTGATGCCCAGCACAAAATCAATCAACACGGCGGCTACCACCAGCATATCGGCCCGCATGGGCAGAATGCCGGGCAGGGCCTTGCGCTGCTCGTGGTTGCCGGCCAGCAGGTGGCGGTAGCTGCTTTGGAATGATTCCAGGGCCAACTCGGTGCAGGGCGGCAGCTCACTTTCGGAGCGTAGCTGGCCCATCTGCATGTCGGCCAGGCTGTCGAAGCTGCCGGATGCGCCGATGAGGCCCACGGGCTGGTAGCGCTGAATGCTTTCGATGAGCGGCGTGAGCACCGTGCCGAGGTAGCACTGCTCGGCTTCGACGGCGGCGGCGGGGAATACGCCGCTGGGGTCGGGGAAAAACTGGTCGAGCAGGCGCTGGGCTCCGATTTCGAAGCTTTGCTTCCAGAAAATGGTGGTTTGGTTGGCAATGATGAATTCGACCGAGCCGCCGCCGATGTCCATAATCAACTGCGCCTCTTCGCCCAAATCCACGGCCTGGCGCACGCCTTCGCAGATGAGCTCGGCCTCGCGGTCGCCGGGAATGACGTTGACCTGGATGCCGGTTTGCTCGAAGATGTCGCGCACCAGGTCGGGGCCGTTTTTCGTCACCCGCATGGCGCTGGTGGCCGTGGCGCGCACTTCGGTGGCTTCGTGCAGCTCAATTTCTTCCTTGAAGCCGGCCAGCGTATGCAGCGCGCGGGCGTAGGGCTCGGGCGCGATGATGCCCTGGCTGATGCCGCCCTCGCCCAGGCGCACGCCGGCTTTGGTGCGTAGCAGCACCAGCGGCTTGTCGCCGGGCACGGCGGGCAGTTCCACGATGAGCAGGTGGAAGGTATTGGTGCCCAAATCGATGAGGGCGAGGCGGGTTTTGGTGCTTAGTGCTTGGTGCATAGTGCTTGGATTGAGCGCTTGGTACGTAGGGCCGGCGCGCAGGACTGATTTCGAACATCAGCCAAGCACCCGGCACCAACTACCAAGCACCAATTAATTAGCGAAGCGGCAGAACGTGCCCAGCGGCAGCTTGCGCTGGCCGGCATCGTGCAGGTAGATTTCGCCCAGCTCGCGCACGGCCTGCTTGCCGGGGAAGATGGCCGTGGTCAGGTTGTCGAGTATCAAGGCCGAGAAGCCCAGCGAATACAGGTTCACCACGAAGAAATGGTCGTCGGGGTCGAGCAGCTGCTGGCTGAGCTTGAGCATTTCGTTGAGCTCGTCTTCAAGCTGCCACTTTTCGCCGTTGGGGCCGCGACCGTAGGCGGGCGGGTCGAGGATGAGGCCCTGGTATTTGCTGCCGCGCTTCACCTCGCGCCGCACGTACTTCATGGCGTCTTCCACCAGCCAGCGCACGCCGTCGAGCTGGCTGGCTTCCATGTTGTCGCGGGCCCAGAAGTTCACCTGCTTCACCGAGTCGAGGTGGGTCACGTCGGCCCCGGCGGCGCGGGCGGCCAGGGTGGCGGCCCCGGTGTAGGCAAACAGGTTGAGCACGCGCGGGAGCTTGGCGCGGCGCTTTTTGGTTTGGTTGTAGATGAACTGCCAGTTGGGGTCCTGCTCCGGAAAAAGCCCGACGTGCTTGAACGACGACAGGCCGAGGCGGAATTTCAGCTTCAGGCCATCGGGCCGCTGGTAGTCGATGAGCCACTGCTCGGGCATGCTGGGCTTGAGGCGCCACTGGCCTTTTTCGGAGGAGCCGGGGGCGCGGGCGAAGGCGGCATCGGCCCGTTCCCACTCCGTGAGCGGCAGGTGCGGGTCCCAGATGGCCTGGGGCTCGGGCCGGGCCAGCACGTAGGGGCCGAAGCGTTCGAGCTTCTGAAAGTTGCCGGAGTCAATCAGCTCGTAGTCGGGCCAGGGCGAGGTGGTGAGGAAGTCGTACATAAGCAGGCGGCAAAGGTAGGGATGGGCCGGTGGGAGCAGCAGCGGGCACAGAAGCCGTGGGTTTCGGCCGAATCGGCCCGGTTCGCGGTGTAACCGGCTTGGTTCATCGAACCCCAACGACGCAACCCCACTTCAGCCCCTAGCTTTACCGGATGCTTACGGCCCACCGCAAGAAGTTCATTGCCATTGCTAGTGTTCTGCTCGTCGGGCTGGCGCTGGGGCTGTGGTGGGCGCGCACCGCACGGCCCGACCTGGTGCCCACCGTGCTGGTGCCCGATACCTACTCGCCCCGGCGCGAGGTGAAATGGCCGAGCCGGGGGCGGATTTTCGACCGCCGCGACTCGCTGCTGGTCGATACCGGCCGGCACTACCTGCTGGTGCTGCCCGCCCACCAAGGGCTCGACTCGGCCGGCCTGAACCAGCTGCTGGGCTGGCCCCAAGGCGCGGTGCAGGCCCGCGTGGCCGAGCTGCGGCTGCGCGAGCGCCTGCCGCAGCTGGAGCTGGCCGCCGCCGAGGCCGACACCCTGCGCCGCCACCAGCGTGCGTGGCCCGCCCTGGTAGTGCGCGAATACACGGCCCGCAACTACCACGTGGCCGTGGGCGCGCCGGTACTGGGCTATGCTTATAGTAATGCCAGGCCATTTCTGGCGCAGGCGCAGCAGCTGGCGCGGGCGCAGTTCTACCGCCTGCGCAATGGCGGCGTCGAGAGCTACTACAACAACCTGCTGGCCGGCCACCGCGGGGCCTACCACCCGCTGCGCGATGCTCTCGGGCAGGCCCACGGCTCCTGGGCCGCTGATACGGCCTACCAGCCCGGCCAGGATTTGCACCTGAGCCTCGACACCGAATTGCAGGCCTACGCCGAGCGCATCTTGGGCGAGCGGCGCGGCTACATCGTGGCCCTGGAGCCGGCCACCGGCGAAATCCTCTGCTACGTCTCGGCCCCCACCTTTGCCCCCGCCCTGCTCACGGCCCTGAACCGAAGGGCCGAGCGGCGGGCGCTGCTGCTCAGCCCCGACCGGCCGCTGCTGAACCGGCCCGCCCTGCTGGCCAACCCGCCCGGCTCGGTGTTCAAGCTGGTGAATGCGGCCGTGGCGCTGCAATTAGGGGGCATCAGGCCCGGCACCGGGTTTCGCTGCGACCAGTCGCTCATCAACTGCGTGCACGAGCACCCCAACGCCCGCAACATCACCCAGGCCCTCAAGTACAGCTGCAACCCCTACTTCTACCAAGTGCTGCAATCGGTGGTCGACAACGTGCCCGACTCGCTGCAACAGCCCGTCGATACCGTGGCCGTGCGCCACCGCAACCTGGCCGCCTGGACGCGCTGCGTCCGGTCATTCGGGCTCGATACGCTGCTGGGGGTCGATATGTCCCTCGAAAAGCCCGGCTTTATTCCCACCCCCGGCTACTACGACCGCCACTACGGCCGCCGGGGCTGGACGTACCGCACCATCTACTCGCTGAGCATCGGCCAGGGCGAAATCAACCTCACCGGCCTGCAAACGGCCAATATGCTGGCCGTGATTGCCAACCGGGGCTGGTTTATCACGCCCCACTTCGTGCGGGCCGTGGGCAGCTCAAGCGCGCCGCTGGCCCGGTTTCAGCAAAAGCACCACACGCTGGTCGACAGCGTGCACTTCGCGGCCCTGATTCCGGGCATGGTGGCGGCGCTGGGCCGGGGCGGCACCGCCGAGCTGGCCACCCTGGATGACGTGGGCATTGCCGTGGCCGGCAAAACCGGCACTGTACAGAACGACGAGGGCGACGACCACGCCACCTTTGCCGGCTTCGCCCCGGCCAGCAACCCGAAAATAGTGGTGGCCGTGTACATCGAAAACGCGGGCTTCGGCGGGCTCTCAGCCGCCCCGTGCGCAGCGTTGCTGATGGAGAAATACCTGCGCGGCAAAATTGCCCGCAAGCGCAAGCGCTGGGAAAACTGGCTGCGCTGCGGCGACCTCGCCGCCCAGGGCCACGAAGACGACGAATAGCACCAGCCCGCTCCTACTTTATTACGCCGGCTGGCTTGGCCGGCAGCGGCTGCCCAGCCAGGCTGGCCGCCACCAGCTCGCGCATGCGCCGTTGCGATTCGCGGGCAAACCGGCGCTGGAGCGCGCGGCCGAATAACTTGAAACCGACCCAGTAGAACGGGTTGCGAATGTGGCCGGGCTGCGACACGGCGTGGATGCGGAACTGCACCGCGCCGGTACCTAGGTTTTTGTGGATGGTGAAGTCAATCTGGCCCTTTTCGAAGTGGCCTTGCAGGGTGCGGTAGCCATAGCCCCAGACACGCTCGGGACCGGTGGGCGTGGCGCGGGCGGCCTCGTCGGTCACCTCGCTCACCCGCACGCCGAAATAGAAGTTGAACACGAGGAAGTGCGCCCGCAGCACCATCACGCGCTTTTCGAGCGGCACGGCGGGGTCGAAGTAGCCGGTGATGAGGTTGGGCGGCGGGAAGGCGTAGCGGCGTAGCACATCCTGGGCGGCGGCGAAAGAGCCGGCGGCTTCGGGCGGGCCGGGCGCTTCGGCGGGCAGGTCGGTGGCGTAGTCGTCGAGGCGCCAGCCGGTGGCACCGGTGTACTCGCTCTGGCTGGCGAAGTCGTAATTGACTTCGGCGTGGGTGTAGGCCTCAATTTGGGCGCGGTACTGCTCCCAGGCAGGCGGGCGGGTGGCGGCGGGGGCGCTATTCATCGCGCTGCTGCCGGGTGTAGCCTTGCAGGTCGTGCCGGTCGGTTTCAACTACGACCGGACCCAGCGCCTGCCCGCCGCTGGCCTCGGCCACGCGGTTGCAGAACTCGGTCCAGGTGGCTTCCTGCATCAGCCGGCCGCCGCCGAGGGTGTCGTAGGCGAAGGCCACCAGCCCGTCGCGCGAGCGGGCCGAGGAACGAATTTCGAAGCGCAGCGTGTCGGGGCGGTTGTCGAGGTAGTGGGCCTCGAAACGGATGCGGCCGGCCTCGGGGTGGCCTTTGAGGGTGACAAACTCGAAAAACGTGGGGCCAACTGCGGTCACGCGCACGCTGCCGTTCCAGGGGCCGGCAATTTTGATGTGGAATTCATCGCCCACCCGCAGCGGCTCATGGTCGCCGTCGGCGCGGTGGAATTCGGCCAGCAGGGCCGGCGAAAAGCTCGGCAGGTTTTCCTGGATGTGGCTGATGAGCTGGGCCGGCGCGTGCCTAGGCCGGGCCAGGTCGATGAAATATCGCCGTTCGAGCCAGGGGCCGGAACCGTCGATATACAGCTGTTCGGGATGCGTGAGGTCGGCCATGAGCGGACAGTTTTGCGTTGGAAGATGCGCCTGCTGTTACGTAAGCCACGTTTAAGCGTTTAGTTTGAACGTCGCCCATCAACTCATCAGCCCATCAAAAAATCAACCCAATGGCCTACTATCGTCCGCCCGGCCCGCCGCCCGACCCGGCCCTCGTTAAAAGTCTCACCCAGCAGCAGCAGGAAATGCGCCTGCGTGTGCACCACGCGCCCCTGCCCGCCGAACCGCGCCTTATTGCCGGCTGCGACTCGTCGTTTCCCACCCCCGATACGATTCTGTCGGTATTCGTCGTGCTGAAATTTCCTTCGCTGGAGCTGGTGGAGAAGGTGTACAGCTATGGCCCCGTGGACATGCCCTACGTGCCCGGTTTCCTTTCCTTCCGCGAAGCGCCCAATGTGATTCACGCCTTCGCCAAGCTCGAAAACAAGCCCGATGTCATCATGGTCGACGGGCACGGCATTGCCCACCCGCGCCGCATGGGCATTGCCGCGCATTTGGGCGTGCTGCTCGATATGCCCACTTTCGGCGTGGCCAAGCAGAAGCTGACGGGCATTTTCACCGAGCCCGGCATTGCGCGCGGCCACATCGAGCCGCTGCTCGATGCCAAGTCCGGTGAGCTTATCGGCGAAGTCATCCGCAGCAAGGACAAGGTGCTGCCGCTATTCGTGAGCCCCGGCCACCGCTGCGACCAGGCCACGGCCACCCGCCTCACCCTGGCCTGCCTAAAAGGCTACAAGCTGCCGGAACCCACACGGCTGGCCGATTATTGGGCCGAGCAGTTCAAAAAGGAGGTGCGCTAAGCGGCACTAAAGTAGTTGGTCTAAAG
>JALYUI010000648.1 GCA_030853845.1 Bacteroidota bacterium
GGGAGCCCGTGTCGCCCATGAAAACCTGCGCCGGATAGCTGTTGTACCAGAGAAAGCCAATGCACGCCCCCACGAAGGCCGTGCAAAAAATAACCAGCTCGCCCGAGTCGGGAATGAACATCACATCCAGGTAATCAGCCAGTAAGGCGTTGCCGCTCACGAAGGCAAAAATGGCCAGCGTGATGCCAATGATGGCCGAGGTGCCCGCCGCCAGCCCGTCGAGGCCATCGGTGAGGTTGGCTCCGTTGCTGATGGCTGTAATCAGGAAGATGACGATGGGGATGTAGAGGAAGCCGTAAAGGCCGTTGAAGAAGGTGCCGGCCGTGGCGAACAGGTCGCCGTAGTTCAGCTCGTTGTTCTTCATAAACGGCACGGTGGTAATCATTAAGTGCACGTCTTTGAACACCTTACTGGCCTCAATGGCCGAGAACGTGCCGTTGGGCAGCAGGTATTCGCGCACCGTGATTTCATTGCTGTAGAACAGCACCCAGCCCACCGTGATGCCCAGGCCCACCTGCCCCAGCACCTTGAAGCGGCCGCTCAGCCCCTCCTTGTTCTTGCGAAACACCTTGATGTAGTCGTCGAGGAAGCCAATCAGCCCGAGCCACACCGTGCTCATTATCATGAGGATGATGTAGATGTTGCGGAGCCGGCACAGCAATATCACCGGCACCAGAATGGCCAGTATGATGATGAGGCCGCCCATCGTCGGGGTGCCCTTCTTCTCGTTCTGCCCCTGCAAACCCAGGTCGCGGATGCTTTCGCCCACCTGCTTCTTCTGCAGCACCCGAATCAGGCGGTGCCCGAACAGCTGGGCGATAAGCAGGGAAATAACCACCGCCAGCCCGGCGCGGAACGTGGTGTACTGGAACACCCCGGTGCCCGCCAGGTGGTAATGTTCGTGCAGGTAACGGAAGAGGTAATAGAGCATTCGGGGAGGGTACCTGGGGAATTTAGGACGTCATGCTGAGCTTGCCGAAGCATCTCTACCGCTTCGTTGAAGCGACTTTAATTACTACTGCGGTAGCGATGCTTCGACAAGCTCAGCAAAACGTTCGGATACTACTTATTCAATTCGGCAAAAACCTGCTGGAGCACCAGCTTGTCATCAAAAGGCGTTTTCACGCCGCGAATTTCCTGATAATTCTCGTGGCCCTTGCCGGCCACCAGCACAATATCGTGCGGGCCGGCCAGGGTCACGGCCATTTCGATGGCCGCGCGGCGGTCGGCCACGGTCTGCACGCGGGCCGAGTCGGGGGCGGTGACGCCGGCCTGCATTTGCGCCAGAATTTCGGCGGGTTCTTCGAAGCGGGGATTGTCGGAAGTCAGGATGACTTTGTCGGACAGCCGGGCGGCCAGGCTGGCCATGATGGGGCGCTTGGCCGCGTCGCGGTTGCCGCCGCAGCCCACCACCGTGATTATGCGCTGGCTGGGCTGGCGGATTTCGTGCAGCGTTTGCAGCACGTTTTCCAGCGCGTCGGGCGTATGGGCGTAGTCGATGATGCCCGTGATGCTTTGCGGCCCCGACAGCACCGGCTCGAAGCGGCCGGGCGCGGTGGTCAGCCCCGAGAGGATGGTGAGGACTTCCGTGGGGTCCTCCCCTAGCAGCACGGCCGCCCCATACACGGTCAGCAGGTTGTAGGCGTTGAACACGCCGATGAGGCGGAAGAGGATTTCGCGGCCCTCGATTTCGAGGTGCAGGCCGTGCACCTCATTCGCCACCAGCTTGGCGCGGAAGTCGGCCGACCCGCGCAGCGAGTAGGTGGCACGGCGGGCGGCGGTGTTCTGCAGCATCACCGGGCCGCGCTTGTCGTCGGCGTTGGTGAGGGCGAAGGCGGTTTTGGGTAGGGCATCGAAAAAGCCCTTTTTGGCCTTCAGGTAGTTGTCGAAGGTGCCGTGGTAGTCGAGGTGGTCGTGGGTGAGGTTGGTGAACAGGCCGCCTGCGAAGCGCAGCCCGGTGATGCGGTGCTGGGCCACGGCGTGGCTGCTCACTTCCATGCAGGCGTGGGTGCAGCCGGCCCCTACCATGCGGGCCAGCAGCGCATTCAGCCGGATGGCGTCGGGGGTGGTGTGGGTGCTGGGAATCACCTCCTCGTCAATCTGGTTTTGCACGGTGCTCAGCAGGCCAGCGTGGTAGCCCAACTCGCGCA
>JALYUI010000674.1 GCA_030853845.1 Bacteroidota bacterium
TTGTGAGTGCGCCAGCTGGGGTGCTCTCTGGACCCGTATACGTGACTACGCCCTACGGCGTGAGCAACGGCGTGACCTTCACAGGGGCACCGGTCATTACGTCGTTTTCGCCGACTTCGGGGCCGGCGGGGACCCGGGTGACGGTGCAAGGTTTCAACTTTACGGGCACCAACCAAGTGACGTTTGGCACGGCCACGACCACGACGTTTGCCATCAACTCGGCCACCCAACTCTCGGTAACAGTACCCACCGGGGCAAGTACCGGCCCCATCCAGGTGCGTACGTCGGCCGGCACGGCTGTGAGTACCACGGCCTACACCATCCCGGTTCCGGTGCTCACAGCCCTGACCCCCGCCAGCGGCCCAGCTAACACCAACGTAACCATCACCGGCACTGACTTGGTCAACGTGACGGGTGTGACGTTTAACGGCGCAGCCGCCAGCTATTTTTTCACCAACTCGGCTACTTCTGTTTCCGCTTATGCTCCGAACGGGGTCACGACGGGACCGGTGGTCGTGACCACGCCAGGTGGACCCAGTAACGGACTACTGTTTACGGCAGCCCCGGTGCTGAGTAGCTTCAGCCCCACCAGCGGCAGCCCCGGGACCGTGGTGACTGTGACGGGCCAGAACCTGAGCGGCGCCACCCAAGTAAGCTTCAACGGCGTGGCGGCCGGCAGCTACACGCTGGTGTCGGCCACGCAGCTTACCGCCACCGTACCGGTTGGGGCCAGCACCGGCCCCATCCGGGTGACCACGCCGGGGGGCACGGGGACCAGCAGCAATTACTTTTCCATCACAGCTGCGGTGCTGACGGCTATCGCGCCTGCCGCCGGTCCGGCCGGTACGGTTGTTACGCTAACCGGCAGCAACTTACTGGGACTGACGGGCGTGACGTTTAACGGGCTAGCAGCCCCCGGTGCCACCGTCAACGCCACCGGCACGCAAGTGACGGTGCCGGCCCCCAGCGGTGTCACGACCGGGCCGGTAGTGGCGACCACCAGCGCTGGCCCCAGCAATGGGCTACTATTTAGCAGCGCCCCAACCCTGACGGCGCTTAGCCCGGCCTTCGGCCCAGCCGGCACGTCGGTTACCATCACGGGCACGGGCCTAACGGGTACCACCCAGGTGACGTTCAATGGCACGGTAGCTCCGGGCTTTGTGGTAAATACGGCGGGCACGCAGCTTACTGTTACGGCCCCGGGGGGCCTGACTACCGGCCCCGTGGTGGCTACCAACGCCTATGGCCCCGGCAATGGCCTGGTATTTACTCTGCCCCCTACCATCAGCAGCCTGAACCCGACCAGCAGCCCCGTCGGCAGCAGCGTGGTGGTGACGGGCACCGACCTAACGGGCGCGACCCGGGTAACGGTGAACGCCACGGCAGCCACCAGCTTCACGGTCAACTCCGCCACGCAGCTCACCTTCGTGGTGCCGACCGGCGCTACCAGCGGCCCGGTGCGGGTCACCACCCCCGCCGGCACGGCCATCAGCCCCACTAGCTTAGTAGTGCCGTCTCCGGTGCTCACCACGCTCTCGCCCAGCGCCGGCCCGCTAGGTAGTTCGGTGGCCATTGCGGGCAGTAGTCTGCGCGATGCCAGCCAGGTAACGTTTAATGGTACACCGGCTGCTGGGTTCGTAGTGAACACCGCCGGCACGCTGCTGACGGTAACGGTGCCGGCCGGGGCTACGACCGGCCTAGTGTTAGTAACCACCCCCAACGGTGTGAGCAACGGGCTGACATTTACGGTTGGCCCCACCATCACCAGCCTGTCCCCGGCGTTTGGGGGACCAGGCACCCAGGTTACGGTGGCGGGCAGCAACTTTGCGGGCACCACGCAGGTCACGTTCAACGGCGCGGTGGCTCCCGGCTTCGTGGTGAGTGCAGGAGGCACCATCCTGACGGTGGCGGCACCGGCCGGCGTCACGACCGGACCGGTAGTGGTAACGGCTGCCGGCACGGCCAGCAACGGCGTGCTCTACACAGCGGCCCCGGTTATTACTGCCTTCACCCCCACCAGTGGACTCATTGGCTCCAGCGTGACCATCGCGGGCACCGACCTGAATCAGCCCACCCGGGTGCTTTTTAATGGCGTGTCTGCTACGTTCACGGCGGGCTCGACCACCCAGCTGACGGCAACCGTGCCCGTGGGTGCCAGCACGGGCCCCGTGCAGGTAGTGACTGGGCACGGCAGCGGTACTAGTGCCGCTAACTTTACAGTACCGGCCCCAGTGCTTACGGCCGTAGCGCCCGTAGCCGCGCCCGTGGGCGGTACGATTACGCTGACGGGAACTAACCTGCAAGGCACTACCGGACTCACGTTCGGGGGAGTGGTGGCTACTGGCTACACCGTGAACCCAGCGGGTACCAGTCTGACGGTAGCCGTGCCGACCGGGGCTACCGGCGGCCCGTTGCTGCTCACGGCTCCGCACGGCAGCAGCAACGGCCTCGCCTTCGCGGTGCTGCCGGCCATTACCGGGGTAACACCGCCCACCGCCGTGGTGGGCACCCAAGTGACCATCACAGGCACCACGTTCGGCGGTGCGACGCAAGTAAGCTTCAACGGCGTGGCGGCCACGTTCACCGGGGCGTCGGCCACCCAACTGACGGCCGTGGTGCCGGCCGGAGCCACGAGTGGCGCGTTGCGGGTAACTACGGTGTCGGGCTCCAGCGCCGCGTTTGCCTTCGTGGTGCCGCCCACCGTGGTGCAATTGACGCCCGCCGGCAACAGCCGGAACGTGCTGCCGACGGCCAGTGTCACAGCCAGCTTCTCGCGGGCCGCGAGCGCGGCGACGGCCGGGCAGGCGGGGCTGCGCCTGTTCGGCAGCCAGTCGCTGGGGCTGCTGCCGGGCACCTACGCGGGTGGCGGCACCAGCACGGTTTCTTTTACCCCCAGCCAGGCATTGCGGGCCGGCGAAACTATCCAAGCCACGGTGCTGGCTGCCGCTACCGCGGCCGACGGCACGCCGGTGAACCGACCCTACGTCGCCCAGTTTACGACGGCTACCGGCCCGGCACCGGGCACCTTTGCGGCCGGCAGTCAATACCTGCCCACCACCGGCAGCACCACCGGCGTGGCGGTGGGCGACTTCGACCGCGACGGCTACCCCGATGTGGCCGCCTCCAGCTCGCGCACCAGCCCGACGGCCTTCCTTACTATCTATTACGGCGACGCCACTGGTACTTTCGCTCGCAGTTACAGTGCCGTGCTTGGCGCGGCTACCTACCTAACCAGCGTCGATGTGGATAATGACGGCGACCTGGATTTGCTGGCCACGAAGCCGGCGGGAGGTGCAGAGGTGTGGCGCAATAACGGCATCGCGGGCTTCACCTTCCTTACAACTGTGGCGACTCCCAATTCGCTCATGACAGTAGCCGCCGACCTGAACGGCGACGGCAACCAAGACCTGCTGATTAGCTGCAATTATGGGGGCGCATACAGCTGCCTCGGGCGAGGCGACGGCACCTTCGGACCAATTACGAGCGTTACGACCGGCCGAATAATGGGGCTGGCAGCCGGCGACGTGGACGGCGATGGCGACTTGGACGTGGTGACGGTCAATGCCTCGGGCAACAACGTAGCAATACGCCTCAATAACGGCACTGGTAGCTTCGCGGCTCCCGTGCTAGTGCCGGTGGCTAACGCCCCCAGTGCCATTGCCCTGGGCGACGTAACTGGCGACGGGTTCCCCGACCTGCTTGTGGCCCAGTACGACTACGGGACTACGGCAGGGCAAAGCTCGATGGTGGTGCTGACCAACGACGGCACCGGCACGTTTACGGCCGGCGCTCCGGTAACCATCGGTGGTCACCCCCTCGACCTCAAACTCGGCGATGTGGACGGTGACGGCGACTTGGACGCGGTAACTGTGAACGAAGCTTCGGCTAGCGCCTCGGTATGCCTCAATCAAGGTCAGGGCACGTTTGCTTTGGCTACCACGGTGCCGGTCGGTAGCGGCCCAACCAGCTTAGTGCTGGCGGACCTCGACGGCAACCGCACATTGGACCTGGTAACGGCCAACGCGGCCAGCCCGGCCGCCCAAAGTGTCCTGCTTGTGTTTAACAAGCCGGCTCGCTACGTGTGGACCGGGGCCGTAAGCAGCAATTGGAACATGCCGGGCAACTGGCAGAGCGGCCTGGTGCCGACCGCCGCCACCGACGCTGTCATTCCGGCCGGCCTAGCCACCTACCCGGTACTGAACAGCGGCCCGCAGGCAGTGAGTAAGCTGACCGTGGCGGCCGGTGCCACGCTGTTGCTGCCGTCCACTGCCACCCTACACGTAAGCGGCGACTGGGAACATAACGGCAGCAGCCAGCTGCTGGGTTCGGTAGTGTTTGCAGGGTCGGCCACGCAATTGCTGACGGGGACCACTGCTCCCAGCTTCACGACGCTCGAAGTAGACAAACCTGCGGGCGTGCTGACTTTGCAGCGTGCCGCCACCGTCACCGGTGCCCTGAACCTGACGGCAGGCCGGTTATTAACCGGCACCATCGAGCTGACGACCAGTGGAGCGACGCTCAGTGAAACGGAAACCAGCTACGTGCAAGGCACGGTGGTAAGCACTGCCGCTGTGCAGACAATGGGTACGCGTTACACCTTCGGCAACCTTGGCCTTAGCCTAACGCCTAGTGGCCCTGGACTGCCGGGCAACACGACGGTGCGGCGGGTCACGGGACAAGCTCTACCCTTGTCGCCCGGCAACAGCATCCAGCGCTACTTCAGCATTCAAGCTGCCAATGCCACTGGCCTGAGCGTGACGCTGGAAACTACTTACTGGAGCCACGAACTGGCGGATGTGCACAAAGGTCAAGTAGGAGCCTTCAGTGCCACAACGGTTACTGGCCCCTGGCAGCCCCTGACCAGCAGCAATGACTCGACGGCCAACAAAGTCACGGTCGTCGGCCTCACCCAGCTTAACGGGGTCTGGACACTGGGCCGGTCTGCTACTGTGCTGGCAGCTCAGCCCGGTATTGGCAGGCAGTCAGCTGCCGCCTTCTATGTCTACCCCACCCAGTTAACGGACAACGAGTTGCATTACCAGTTCACTGGCAAGCTGGCGGCTGGCTCAACGCTCAGCATCTACAATGCGTTGGGGCAGCAAGTATTAAGCCCACTAACCGTAAGCCCGACCACTGACCACCTGACGCTGCCCACTCTAGCAGCCGGCTGGTACAGCGTCCGGCTGCTTACCCGGGGAAGCGTATATGTAACTCATTTTTACCGCTAATCAACAGCTGTTTGCCGCGTGCCTGACCGATTCGACACCATCCTTTAGCAGTGCTCTGTCCCATCAACCTGTAAAAATTCGGTTGAGCGGCACTGATGAATTAGGAGTACATTAAAAAGTGTGGGGGCAATTGATTTAGTAACTATCCGCATGCTTTCCGGCGGCGGTGGTCAAGAATCTGGTGAGCACAATTGCCCCACACTTTTTGATGCGCTCCTACACCTTGTGGCAAATCGCGGCCGAATTGAACTTGGCCGGTTACCGCACCCGGCGGGGGAATGCGTTTCACGCCACCGCCGTGCAGCGACTGTTGCTTTCCTCGCCAGTGGCGGCCGCCTGGTCATCGAGCAGATGAACGCCTGGCTCGACGGCTTCAATGCCTTGCTCGTACGCTATGAAACGTATCTGGAAAATTGGCTCGCCCTACATTGGCTCGCATTTACTGTCCTCACTCTTGCGTAAAATCGCCCGACAATCCACTTCCTAAACAGCTTCTATAATTAAACTAATTCTATACGAAGACACGCGGCAAGGTTTGATAAAAAAAATTAGGGAATTAAGTGCATCCAGAAATTTTGACTGGAGCAAAAGTTTCCAAGTCAATGAATTCAAAATATCAGAGAATTGACTATTAAAATGCAAAGCGGTGACATAATCAACGTAAAGGTTGAAGTCGTATTCCAGTGCTTTCTAATAAGCTAATCTTTCATATTATTTCCCCACTGAACAGTGGGAAAACTGGCGGACGACTACTAGGAAGTCAGTAACACGAGGCACTGGACCCCTATTATTCCAGTGGCGCCCCGACCCACGACTGCAACAGATACTTCCCACAGCACCCAAAGCAACCCTTGCGGCCCGGCCGGCATCACCAGGCGGCCGGCCGTACCTTCGGGCGGTGCTTTTTCTACCGTAGGGCTATGCTGTTGCCGAAGACGATTCGAAGGATACTACTGGTTGGGGTGCTGCTGAGCGGGGCGCTGCCGGGGCGGGCGGGCACCATTCGCGGCACCGTGAGCGGGGCGGGCGGCGCGGCACTGGCCTTCGCCAACGTGGCGGTGCGTGGCGCGGCAACCAGCACGGGGGCCAACGAGCAAGGGCGCTACCAGCTGCGCCTGCCGGCCGGGCAATACGAGCTGGTGTTTCAGTACGTGGGCTACAAGCCGCGCATCGAGGCGGTGCGGGTGCCGGGCGGCGACTCGCTCCTGACCCTGAACGTGGCCCTGCAGGCCGAGCAGTACAGCCTAGGCGAGGTGCTGGTGAAGTCGTCGGACCGCGACCCGGCCTACCCCATTATTCAGCAGGCGCAGCAGTGGCGGGCCTACCACCGGCGCGAGGTGGCCGCCTACCGGGCCCGCATCTACATCAAGAGCATCGGGCGCATTCTCGACACGCCGGCCAAGATTATGGGCCTGTTCAAGATTGGGCCGGACATCAAGAAGGGCATTTTCTACCTGTCGGAGAGCCTGTCCGACATCAGCGTGAGCCAGCCCGATGTGGTGAAGGAGCGCATGATTTCCAGCCGCGTGAGCGGCGACTCGCGCGGCCTGAGCTTCAACCGGGCCAGCGCCGGGCGCAACCTCACCTTCTACGAAACGCTGGTGAAGCCCGGCTTCAGCGAGCGGGGCTTCGTGTCGCCCATCGCGCCCAACGCCATGCTCTTCTACAAGTACGAGCTGGTGGGCAGCAGCACCGAAGATGGCGTGCTGGTGCACAAAATCCACGTGATTCCGCGCCGGAGCACCGACCCGGTCTTTTCTGGCTACATCTACATCGTGGACGGCAGCTGGCGCATTCACTCCGTCGATTTCACCCTGGGCAAGGAGGCCCACATCGACTATGTGGATGAGCTGCACCTGCGGCAGCAGTACGCGCCGGCCCCCGGCAACCCCAACGTGTGGGTGATGCAGTCGGAGCAGGCCCGGGCCATGCTCTCGGGCCTGGGCTTCAAGGGTTCGTTCGACCTCACGGCCGTGCTCTCGAACTACGCGAACGTGGTGCCCACCTACCCCACGCCGCCCACGCCCAAAGCCGCGCCGCCGGTGGTAGCCGAGGGCAAGGAAGCCGCCGTGGGCCAAGAAACTGCCGCCCAGATTCGCAAGCGCAAGCCCGACCTGCGCGGTCTCAACGCCCAGGTGCGCCGGCAGGTGAAGCAGGCCCGGCGCGACTCGGTGAAAAACGACCCGTTTGCCAGCATGCCGCGCGGCCAGGTGCAGCTGATTGAGAAGGGCGTGAACGAGCGCGACACCGCCTACTGGGCCAGCGTGCGCCCGGTGCCCCTCACCACCGAGGAGCTGAAGGACTACCAGGTGAAGGACAGCACCGAAGTTATCCGCCGCTCGCGGCCCTACCAGGACTCGATGGACCGCAAGCGCAACGAGTTCGAGCCCATCAGCCTGCTGATAGGCGGCTACACCCGCCGCAATAGCTTCAAAAAAGAGTCGTACACGCTACAGCCGCTCAGCCAGATTTTCCAGTACAACACCGTGGAAGGGGCGGTGCTGAACGGGCAGCTGGTGTACAGCAAGCGCACGGAAGACCGCCGCTACCTGACGCTCACGCCCACGCTGCGCTACGGCTTCAGCAGCCGCGCGCTGAGCCCCAGCCTGGAGCTGGCCTGGCAGCTGCACCCTACTACGCGCCGGCTGCTGAGTTTGACGGCGGGCCGCACCATTGAGAACTTCGACCACAACTCGCAGCTCACGCCGGCCATCAACACGCTCTACACGCTGTTCGACAACCGCAACTACGCCAAGCTCTACCGCCGCGACGGGGCCGAGCTGGGCTTGCTCACCGAGCCCCTGAATGGCCTGACGGTGCGCACCACCGCCGCCTACTTCGACCGCCATGAGCTGTTCAACACCACCGACCGCCTCATCCACGACGTGCCGGGCCGGGCCTTCACGCCCAACCAGCCCGTGAGCGCCGAGCTGGCCGATACCGGCTTTGGCCGCAGCCGCCTGCTCACCTTCGGTCTGTCGGCCGACTACAAGCCCGGGCAGCGCTACATCAGCCGGCCTAATGGCAAGTTCAACCTGGGCTCGAAGTGGCCCACCTTCAACGTGCAGGGCCGCGTGGCCGTGCCCGCCGGCCTGCTGGGGGCCGACGTGCGCTACCTGCTGCTGCAAACCGGCCTGCGCGACAACTTTTCCCTGGGCCTGCTTGGCGCCAGCAGCATCCGCGTGAGCGTGGGCGGCTTCGTGGGCTCCACCCAGAACCTGACCTTCATCGACTACCGCCATTTTTCCGGCAACCAGACCCTTCTCACCGGCAGCTTCGACCAGTTCCAGCTGCTCGACTACTACCGCTTCAGCACCAGCCAGTCCTATCTCGAAGGCCACTTCGACCACCACTTCAACGGCTTTATCTTCAACAAAGTCCCCCTCTTTCGCCGGCTGAAACTCCAGGAAGTCGTGTCGCTCAACTACCTCACTACACCCCGGGCCGGCCACTACCTAGAGCTGGGCGCGGGCGTCGAGCACCTGTTCAAAGTGCTGCGGGTAGATTTTTATACCGCCCTGCAAAGTGGGCAGCAGCTGGGCACGGGGTTCCGGGTAGGGTATGGATTTTAGGGTGGGAGGGTGGGAGGGTGGGAGGGAAAAAGAACGTCATGCAGAACGCAGTGAAGCATCTCTACCGCAGCAGTAAAC
>JALYUI010000681.1 GCA_030853845.1 Bacteroidota bacterium
AAGCCATTGAGGGTATACTCGGCCGTGAATACCCGGTCGTAGTACGTGACAAGGTGCAGCCCCACCCCGACGGCCCGTAACAGCTGGTTGGGCAGGCGGTTTGGCGCAGGAGCATTGGGGGCAACCACATAGCCGGCATCGGCAAAGATATTGCCGTAGAACGCCAGCGGAATGGTATTGACCTTGGGACTGTCGAGCGCGCCCAACTGAATGGGCCGGGGCTGCCACAGCCGGTACGACAGCCCCTGCCGCAGCAGGCCGTAGTGCCGGCCGTCGATGACAAACTCGTCGTAGCCCCGCACCAGGTCGTTGTAGCCCAAGGCGTGGGAGTCGGCATAGGCCACGGCGCGGGCGAAACGGGCCTGGGCGCTCAGGCCCGCGCTGTAGTACAGCCGCTGGCCCAGCGCCAGATAGCGCGCGTAAGCCAGGTGCAGGGTAGTGATAGCCGGCGTAGCGGCGTCCAGAAAAACGCGGTGATTCAAGGTTATCTGGGCATATTGGCCGGTGAGTGGGTAGGCGAAAGTGTTGCGCTGGTTGCGGGTGCTGCTGAGCGTGAAATCGAGGAACTCGCGCCGGGTGCCCCCCAGAAAATAGCCGGGGTTGTAGTAGTAGACCGAGTCGCTGATGGTTTCGCGGTGGTACGACACGTCGACAGCGGTGCGAAACTGCACGGTGTGGCGGAAGCGCAGGCCGGCCGTGGCGTAAAAGCGCTGAATGGGAAAACTGTTTTCAGCCCGCAGCGGCACCAAACGGTCGGCCTGGGTAAGGTAGTCGAGCGAGCGGCTCTGGTAGTAAGAGGCACCCAGGCCGAAGCCGAGGCGGCGGTAGCGCCCCAGGCCGGGCACTTCATAAAACAACTCGTACTTGCGGTTGAAGCCTAATTGCAGGTTGCCCAGCAGCGTTTCGTTGCGGCCCCGGAAGTTGACGCGGGTGAGGTGCAGGCCGTAGTCGAGGCGGTGCCAGCGGTCGGAGCGGTTGAGCCAGGCGCGCAGGTTGCGGTCGGCCAGCGAGAGGATGGGCACCGGGAAGGTGTACCAGCGCTCTTGCACGCCGAACACGATGAACAGGCCCTGCGCGCGACAACTGGCCTGCACCACCACGGCGTGAAACAGCTGGAGGTTGAACAGACGGCGGCGGTTGGCTTCGAGGCGGGCCGGCAGGTCGGCTAGCGTGAGGGTGTCGCCTTCCTTGAAATCAAGCTCGGCCCGCAGAATCCGGGCTTTGGTGGTGGAATTGCCGGCAAACACGATGGTGCCCACGGTCGCCCGCAACACGCCTGGGCAGGTTAGTATCCGCACAAGGGTGTCGGAAGGCGCCACCACGGGGCGCAACGGCCGGCGCAGGGTATCGGCCAGGGCTGGGGCCGGCGTATTTCCCAGAAGCTGAAAAAACAAGAGCAGAACGGCTAGCACCCGGCAATCAGACGTTCAGGTAGCGCAGCAAGGCATCGTAGCGCTCCTGCTCGTCCTCGTTGGCCTCCACTTCGCCGCTGAACTGGGCCGTCACGACGTAGCCAAACCGCTCCAGCGTAGCCGTGATGCGGGTCAGGTTGTCGGTATTGAGCTTGAGGGTGAGGCGAATGCGGTAAGGGTCGACTTCATCCTGCGCCACCTGGGCACTCATGATTTTGGCGTTGTTTTCTTCGACGTAGCGGCTGATTTGGGTGAGCGAGTAGTCGCGCTCCTCCATCGTCAGCACAATGATACCGCCCTGCCCGCCGGCCGGCTGCTGCCCGAAGGCCGCCAGCGCATCGGCAATGGTGACGACGCCGGCGTACTCGTGCCGCTCATCGACCACGGGCACCAGCTGAATCTTGTTTTCGATAGCCAGCTCCATCACGCGGTAGAAGTGCTGGTCGGGGCGCACGTAGGCATCGGCGTAGCCCAGGGGCAGCTCTGAGAGGAGGGTATTGGGGTCATCGAAATCGGCCAGGTCGGCTTCGGTCACGAGGCCGCGGTAGCGGCGCTGGTCGAGCACGGGCAGCTGGGCCACGTGGAATTCGTCGAGCCAGCGCGCTGCCTTCCCCGCCGAATCGGTGCCCTTCAGAGGCGGAATCATTTCGTTGAGCAGGTCTTCGGCGAGCAGAGCAGGCATGGGCGGCGGCTTAAAAGGATGACGGGGTAATAATGCTCGACGGAATAATCAACTAATTGATGGCTTTAGAAAGCAGGTGTTCTAATCTAAGGAAACAGACCCGGCGGCGGGCCGAATGGTTGCGCACAACAATCGAGCCGGCAAAATGATACGGCGCGCTCAGACGACGGCGGCCGGTGCGGGAGTTGTACGGCGCAGAAACTGCCGCAGATACGCATTGAAGGCGGCCGGGCGCTCCATCATGGGGGCATGGCCGCAGTGGTCGAGGAAGCGCAGCTCGGCTTGGGGCAGCAGGCGCTCGAACTCGTGGGCCACGGGTGGCGGGGTAATGGTGTCGTTCAGGCCCCAGACCAGCAGGGTGGGCACGTCGATTTTCGCCAGCTCCTTGCTGAGGTTGTGGCGTTGGGCCGAACGGGCAATAGCAATGATGCGCAGGCATTTGGCGTTGGAATTGGTGACGGTGAAGACTTCGTCAATCAGCTCCTTGGTGGCCACGGCGGGGTCATAGAACGTGTAGCCGACCCGTTCCTGCACGTAGGCGTAGTTGCCACGCTTGGGGAAGGAGCCGCCCATACTGTCTTCGAACAGGCCGCTGCTGCCGGTGAGCACCAGCCGCTCGACGCGGCCGGGGTTTTTGAGGGCGTACACCAGCGCGACGTGGCCCCCGAGCGAGTTGCCCAGCACCGTGAACGAGGCCGGCAGGGCTATTGCCTGCACAAAGCCTTCGACGTAGGCCACCAGCCCGGGCACCCCGGCCTGGCTAAGGGGCATGTCGTAGACGGGCAGCAGCGGGATGATGACGCGATAATCGGCCGAAAACTCCTGCACAACATCCTGCCAGTTGCTTAAGGCCCCGAACAGGCCGTGGAGCAGCAGCAGCACCGGCCCGTGGCCATCCTCTACATACTCGTACCCATGCTGGTGCTGGCGGCGCAATTCCATGTATCGCTGATTTGCTGGTTGCTGGTTTCTCCTTGTTGACAGTCCATTCTGGCGCTTGCCTCCCGCAACTAGAAACGGGTAACCAGCAACCAGAAACCTTCTGCCAACCGGTTTAGGCAATGATACAACAACGCAGCCAATTGCCCAACATTGCCAGCCCGTGCGGAGTGAGCAGCGCTTCGGGATGAAACTGCACGCCGTAGAGCGGCAGGGTGCGGTGGCGCAGAGCCATGAGCTCGGGCTCGGGACCGGTGGTATGCGCCAGCGCCCGCAGCACCGGCGGCAGCGGCTCGCGCACAATAAGCGAGTGGTAGCGCGTAACGGGCTGAATGACGGGCAGCCCCGCAAACAGCGGCTCGGCCGGGTCGCAGCGCATGTCGGTGACTTTACCGTGCATGGGGCGGGCGGCGCGGCCCACTTCAGCCCCGAAAAATTCGCCCAGCGCCTGGTGGCCCAGGCACACCCCCAGCATGGGCACGGTTTGGTGAAAGTTCCGGATGAGAGCCGGCATCACGCCGGCGGCGGCGGGCGTGCCGGGGCCGGGCGACAGCACTACCGCGTCGAAACCGGTCACGCCCAGCTCGGCCAGGGGCACGTCGTTGCGGCGCACGGTTACGTCGGCATCCAGCTGGCGCAGGTAGTCGGCGAGGGTGAAGGTGAAGGAATCGAAATTATCGAGCAGCAGCAGGCGCATGGTCAGCTTTTCACGAATGCCGCTTTCATCCGCACCAGCAAATCCTGACCGATGGGCAGTACGTAGGCGCTGATGTGCAGGGCCAATGGCGTAGCCTGCTGTACGATGGGCAGCACCTGCGAGCCGGCTACCAAATTAGTCGAGAGCAGGTGCAGGCCCGCCAGACCGGTGCCGTGCAGCAGCAGGCTCAGGCCCAGCAGCCATTTCAGCAGGCCGGCCACGCCACCGAGCAGGTTGTCGAGCACGCCCAGCGGGGTAAGGTGCACGGCCGTTTTCAACAGGCCACCGAGCAGGTGCACCCCCCACATTATGGCCACGAACACCAGTGCAAACGACACCAGCGGCAGCATCCCGAAGGCATCGCCCACGTAGTGCCGCACCAGCGGTACGGCGGCCGAAAGCAAACTCAGCCCCCCCACCACCGCCAGCACAAAGGCCAGCAGCGACACCATCTCCAGCACCAGCCCGCGCCGGAAGCCCTTCACGGCCCCAATGCCCAGCGGCAGCAGCAGAAGGATGTCGAGGGCAGTCATGGTTTCAGTTATCAGTGAACAGTTATCAGTGAGCAATTATCGACGGCGCGGCTTGATTTGATAACTGCTCACTGGTAACTGTTCACTAAATTACAGGTTGGTATTGTTGAGCAGGTGGCCGATAACGTCGGAGATGCGCTTGCCATCGGCCTGGCCGGAGAGTTCGCGGGCAGCTACGCCCATCACCTTGCCCAGGTCGGAAGGGCCGGTGGCACCCACGCGCTGGATAATGTGGACGAGCTTTTCGACCAAATCAGCCTCTGAGAGCTGGGCGGGCAGGAATTCCTCAATGATGGTCAGCTCGGCCAGCTCGTTTTCTTCGAGGTCGGAGCGAAACTGCTCCTTGTAGATGGCGGCGGCATCGCGGCGCTGCTTGGCGGCCTTGTTGAGGAGTTTGAGCTCGGCCTCGGGCGTGAGACCGTCGGCGCTGGCTCCCTCGGCCGTTTCGGCCAGCATTATTTGCGATTTGAGGCTGCGCAGGGTCGTGAGGCGCACTTTGTCTTTGGCGAGCATGGCCTGCTTGATGGCGCCGTCGAGGGTGGTTTTGAGCATAGGAAGCGGAAATTTGGGGCGCGTCAGCGCGTGGGGAAATCAGCTAGTTACGGCCAGGGCGGCCTGCCGTTCGGCCGGCTGGTCGACATACGGGGTCCGGCGCAACGGGCCGGGACCGGGCCGCCGCGTATTTTCGCCCCGAAGCTACGGCAGCCGGCCCGCAAGCGGCGCTCTCGGGCGGGCGGGGCGGCGGGCGGTTGCCACCCGGAACATTCCGCGCAACCGGCAGCGACGCAGTAGCGTGAAGAAACTTAGATGCCTGGAGCAAGTGGCGCAGTAGCCGGCTATTACTGCAAATTGTTTGTCGGGGAGGAAGTCCTTTTATTACGCTACTCGCAGGCTGACCAATCTGCCGCCTACCCTAACCACCCCCATGCCATGACCAAACTAAGCGTCAACATCAACAAGCTGGCTACCCTGCGCAATGCGCGCGGCCACAACCGCCCCGATATTTTGCAGGCCGCGCGCGACATCGAGCGCTTCGGGGCCGAGGGCATCACGGTGCACCCGCGGCCCGACGAGCGCCACATCCGCTACCAGGACGTGCGCGACCTCAAGGCAATTGTGACCACCGAGTTGAACGTGGAAGGCAACCCCACGCCCGATTTCCTGGATTTGTGCCGCCAAGTGCGCCCCGAGCAGGTAACGCTGGTACCCGACGCGCCCGAGGCCATCACCTCCAACGCGGGCTGGGACGTGGTGACGCACCAACAGTTTCTGCGCGAAGTAGTGGCCGAGCTAAAGGGCCTGGGCTGCCGCGTCAGCATCTTCCTCGACCCCGACCTGGCGCTGGTGGAGGCCGCCGCGAGCACCGGCACCGACCGTATCGAGCTTTATACCGAAGCCTACGCCGGGCAGTACCTCGCCGACCGCGAAGCCGCTGTGGCCCCCTACCGGGCCGTGGCCGCCCGCGCCGGCCAGCTCGGCCTGGGCGTGAATGCCGGCCACGACCTCGACCTCGACAACCTGGCCTGGCTGCACCAGCAGTTGCCCGAGCTGGCCGAGGTCAGCATCGGCCACGCGCTGGTGTGCGATGCCCTTTATCTGGGGCTGGAAAACACGGTACAACTGTACCGCCGACAGCTGCGGTAGGCCAGGCAGCGCTGCCCGACCCTGCTCAATGGGTCAAGCAGGACCGGGCAGCGCTGCCGGGTACTGCTTGGGAGGTCGGGAGGCACCAGGCAGCGATGCCCGGTACTTCTCAGGTGGTCAGGAAGCACCGGGCAGCGCTGCCTGGCCCTGCTCAAGGGGTCAGGAAGCACCGGGCAGCGCTGCCGGGTACTGCTTGAGAGGTCGGGAGGCACCGGTCACCGGGGGCGAGCCCTACGGAACGGCCAGGATGCCAGGCGAACGCACTGTCGGCCGGCTGCCGCAACGAAGCGGTTACTTTTGCCTACGTACCCACGTCCTCATTCATGCCCCGTTATTCCCTTACCGAGTTTGAAGCCCTGCCCTACCCTGTGCTCGACGTGCGCGCGCCCATCGAGTTTGCCCAGGGCCACGTACCGGGAGCCCTCAACCTGCCCTTGTTCACGGATGAGGAGCGGGCGCGTATCGGCACGACGTATAAGCAGGTGAGCCAGGAGCGGGCGGTGCACCTCGGGCTGGAGTTTTTCGGGCCGAAGATGTCGGTGCTGGTGAAGCAGGCCAAAAAGCTGGTGCCTGGCAAGGAAGTGCGGCTGCACTGCTGGCGCGGCGGTATGCGTAGCGGCGCGGTGCTGTGGCTGCTGGAGCTGGCCGGCTTCCGGGTGCACCTGCTCGACCACGGCTACAAGGACTACCGCCGGGCAGTGCTGGCCTCGTTTGCGCAGCCCCGGCAGTGGCGGGTGCTGGGCGGCCTCACCGGCAGTGGCAAAACCGACGTGCTGCACGAGCTGGTGGCCATCCCGGGGGAGCTCGTGCTCGATTTGGAGGGCCTGGCCCACCACAAGGGCTCGGCCTTCGGGGCCATCGGGCAGCCGGTGCAGCCCACCCAGGAGCAGTTTGAGAACAACCTGGCCGCCGCCCTGGCGCGGCTGCCTGCCGATGCCCCCATCTGGGTAGAGGACGAAAGCCGGCAGATTGGCCGGCTCACGATTCCACCAGCCTTATTTGGCCAGCTGATGGCGGCCCCGCGCTTCGTGCTGGAGGTGCCCCGCCCAGCCCGCGTGGCCAAGCTTGCCGCCGAATACGGGGCCGAAGACCCGGCCCTGCTGACCGAGGCCATCGAGCGGCTGCACAAGCGCCTGGGCGGCCTGGCTACCCAGCAGGCCCAGGTGGCGGTAGCAGCCGGCGACTTTCCGCTGATGGTGGAGCTGGTACTTGACTACTACGATAAGACGTATTCCCACGGCCTGGCCCCGCGCCCCGGCGAACCGCCCCGCACGCTCATTCCCGTGCCTGGCTGCGACGCGGCGGCCAATGCCCAGACGCTGCGGGCCAGCACCGAAGCCGGCTAAAAACCTGGCGAATAGCGGCCCGCAAGCACCCGTAAGCCTTTCTGTTCTCCAAATACGTTGTACTTTGCCCGCAGAAACTGGCATTGGCAGCGTTGCGGCCGGCGGCCAGCTCTGTAAACCTCATCTTCCTCCTCACTACGCATTTTTTTATTTCTCAACTTTTCCCCTTTTCTCATGTTCAAATCCTTACAGACCCGGCTGAAGCGCGCGGGCCGGTGGCTGCCGGTAGCACTCTTGCCACTGGTGCCACTTGCGGCTCAGGCTCAGGCACCTGCCAACGACAACCCCAGCGGTGCCATTACCCTGCCCCTGGGAGCCACCTGTACCCCCCTCAACACCACCAATACCGGCGCTACTACTACGGTAGTAACCGGGCTGGGCTATACCAACCCCGGTTGCGGCATCGCGGCCAACCCCAAGGATGTGTGGTACACGTTCACCACGGCCGCAACTGGCCAAGGCAGCACGGCTGCCACCATCACCGTAACGGGTGCGCCAGCCGGCCAGGTGCGGGTATTTTCCAGCGCGGGAGGGGCCACAGGTCCCTTCGTTACCGTTGCCTGCTCGGCCGGTGCGACCAACAATACGGTGGCTCCACCACTGGATATGCGCGGCCTCACGCCCGCTACCACTTACTATGTCGATGTATCGGGCTATGGCTCGGGCGATACGCAGGGCGCCTTCACGATTTGCGCGGCCATCCTAACCCTGCAAGCCAACGATGTGGCCGTGACAACCATTTACTCGCTGGGCCGCGTGGCACAGGCTTACAATTCGCCCCATGTGGTGCGGGCAGTGGTAACCAATCTCAGTGCCGGCACCCTTACCAACGTACCCG
>JALYUI010000686.1 GCA_030853845.1 Bacteroidota bacterium
TGCCGGGGCCGCACTCGCGGCTGCCGGGGCCGCACTCGCGGCTGCCGGGGCCGCACTCGCGGCTGCCGAAGCCAAAGTGGAGGCTTCGGCCGGGCTCGCTGTCACCGTCGAAGCCGCGCCTGGCAACAGCAGCAACAGCAGCAACAGCCGGCCGCGCCGTAAAACAGCGGCTGCCAAGAGGTAAAAAAAAGAAATGGAAATTAGCAAGGCAGACAAAAATGGGGGAGCAGACGAAGGGTTGAACCTGAATTAAATTTTACAATGATTCAGTCGCAATCAGCCGAATGTGAGAAGAGCGCGAATAGCTTATTGCCTAGTATTCGCCTTCTTCGTCGGCGCGCAGGTCGGCGTTGGCTACGGCCACCGGGGCCTGGCCAATCTGGCCCACCAGCTGGTGCAGGCCGGTGCCGTCGCGGCGCTCCACCAGGTTGAAGTATTGAAACGCAATGGCCAGCATCAGTGGGAGATACACCAGCAAATTGAGGAGCCCACCCACGGCCGTCAGCACCACCGTCAGTACGCTGCGTCCCCCCGAGCCGCCGAATTCAATATGCTGGAGCAGCAGGTAGCTGAGCCCGCCCACCATGCCTCCTACCACGGCCGCCACGATGCCCATTACCAGCGAAATCACCAGCAGCAGCCCGCACGTCGACCACCACTTGCCCTTCACCAGGCTCAGGCAGCGCTGGCAGTTGCCGATGAAGTCCTGACCTTCCACCAGCTTCACCATGAAAAACAGGCTGAATGCCACCGCCATATACATACCCGGAATGCCCAGCAGAAAAAAGCCGATAATAATGATGATGAGTAGAATGAAGTAAGCCAGATAGGAGCTCAGAAACTCGCGCTTCACCACGGCCCATACCTGGCGCGGCGTGATGGGCTCGGCCGAGGGCACCGGGCGCAGGCACTCGACGACGTAGCCGAATACGGTGAGCACGATAACCGTGACAAAAACTGCACTCAGCGCCACGCTCAGCCAATAGTAGGGCGACTGTCGCATGGTGCTGAACAGGGCCATCTGCCGACTGAAAATCTCAAGCTTGCTGCCCCCGCCCGCCGCAGCTCCATCGGCGCTCGACAGAATTGCTTTCTGCTGAACCAGCCCGGTGATGATGCCCTGAAGCAGGGCCGCCGGCAGGGCCAGGTACAGCAGGCAGCGCCCCAGCGCGTGCCAGTGCGCCCCGATAAACTCGAAAGTGGCGGTGAATTTCTGGCCGAAGTCGCGCCGCTGGCGGAAGTCAGCTTCCTGGTTGTAAAGAAGTCGCATGAGGAAAAAAGAAAGGAAAAACAGCGTTTGTGCCAGATGCTAGGGCCGGGTGGCAGGCAGCGCGGCCCCCTGCCGCCGCAGCCGCCACGGGTACCACCCGAAATACCAGCCGATAAACACCGCCGAGCTGCCGATAATGGCCACGCTGGCTGCCACGGGCATGTTGTTGTGGCGCGTCACGAAGCTTTCGAGGAAGCCGGCCAGCATAAAAATCGGCACCAGGCCCATAGCCAGCTTGCCGCCCTCACGGGCTGCCGTCCGGAAGGCTTCCCAGCGGCTGTGGGTGCCCGGAAACAGGATGCCCTGCGCCAGCACGAAGCCCGCCGCCCCGGCAATCACAATGGCCGAAATCTCCAGCGTGCCATGAATCCAGATGGTGAGCACCGAGGTGGCCAGCAGCCGCTGCTGATAGAAGAAATATTGGAACGAGCCCAGCATCAAGCCGTTGTAGAACAGCGCGCCGGCAGTGCCCAGGCCCGCCGTGAGACCCAGGGCGAAGGCCATGAGGGCCACTTTGATGTTGTTGAAGGTGATGAACAGAAACATCGAAGTTTCGTCCTCGCTCTTGTAGATGGCCAGTGGGTCGCCGCGCCGGATGTTTTCCAAGGTTTGGTTCACGTAGCCGTCGCCGAGAATGCTGCGCACGAAAGTATCGTCGTGGGCGGCCGACAGCGCGCCCAGGCCAGTGCAGAGCACAAAAAACAGCAGCGTCCAGGCCAGGGTGCGCTGGTGCCGGCTCACGACCAGCGGCAGCTCGCGCCGCCAGAACTGCCCGATGCGGCCCCGGGCTTCCGGCTTGTTCTTGTAGATGGTCTGGTGCAGGTTGCCGGCCAGCCGGTTGAGGTAAGCCGTGGTGGGCGAAGCCGGGTAGAAGGTTTGGGCGTAGGCCAGGTCGTCGGTCAGGGCTACGAAGCGGGCGGCCAGCTCGTCGGGGTTAGCGGCGGGGTGCTTTTCGTATTGCTGCCAGCGGGCCTGGTTTTGCCGCAGAAAGAGTGCTTCGCGCATGGGGCGTGGTTAGGTGCTTAAAGGTAGGGCACGGGCCGGCAGTTTGCGCACTGCCCGCGCAAAATCCGGCCGCCGTCCCGGGCCAGATGCGCGCATCTGGCCCGGCTGCCGTAATTTTCACGGTCCCAAGCCGGCCCTCGTCCTTTTTCCCCCGCCCCCGCTGCCTTCGCCCATGAGCACTATCCGTATCCAGACCGCCCAGAACGTTACGCTCGAATACGAAATTGCCAGCGCCGGCGAGCGCATCCTGGCCGCTCTCATCGACTATGGCCTCTACGCCGTCTGGTTTGTTGCCTTCGCCCTGCTACAGAACAACTACCACTTTGCCCCCGACGGCCGGGCCGGGCTGGTAGTCATGTACCTGCCCACTACCTTCTACATGCTGGCCTGCGAGGTGTTCTTCAACGGCCAGACGCTGGGCAAGCGCGCCCGCGACCTGCGCGTAGTGCGCCTCGACGGTACCCGTGCCGGCCTCGGCGACTACCTGCTGCGCTGGCTGCTGCCCCACCAGGTGGGCATGGTCGCGCAGAATGGTTTGCAGGAAGGTGAGGTCCGGCAGGTCGGTGCGGATGCCGGTGAGGGTCTTCACTTTATTCGCTACTTCGTTCAGCAGCACAAAGTTTTGCTCGTGGTAGCCGTGGTGCAGCAGCTTGCGAACGAGCACCATGTCGTGGTCGGAGAGCACGGCGGCCTGGGCGAATACGGGCTGGTAGCCCTGGATGAGGGCGGCCGAGGTGGCCAG
>JALYUI010000700.1 GCA_030853845.1 Bacteroidota bacterium
CCCCCGTGGTTCGCAATTATTCGGAATAGTTGCTGCTACGTTCAGGATTATTTGTGGCCGCCGGCATTACTGCCAATTACGTCTGGGTCTTCCTCGCCGCGCACGAAACCCTGGCTGTCACGCGGCACCATGGCCTCGTCGATGTTTGCTTCTTCTGCGTCGGTCACGTACACGTTAGTAGTCGGGCCGAGGCCGCCGTTCTTTTCCGCTAGCGCAGCTTCGGCCTGTGCGAAGTGCAGCGTGAGGAGCGGGTCGCCCTCGGTGGGCATGGGTGGGGTGTCTTTATTATCAGCGGGTTGCTTGGAACTGGTTGACATATGTGAAGGGATAGCGACCGGAATGTTAGCAGTCGTTGCCCTTTTTCATACGTGGCCGGGCGGGGCGGGGTTCAGGTCGGGGGCCCGCCCGCCGCAAGTTGCCGGAGCAATAGGCCGGGCACAAAAAAGGCCGTTGCCCGAGGGCAACGGCCTTATAAGCAGCAGGGCTGGCCGGAAGCTGTCTACCCCAGCTTTTTGGCCAAACCCCACCAGCGCACGAGAGGTCCTTCCTTTCCACATTTCCAGCCCGTGCGGGGCACTTATGAATACAAATCTAGACGAATCGTTTGATGGTCGATTCTTCATTTAGACCAATTCCGTCTTGTACTCTGCCAAATAGCAGTATTCCTCTCCGAATGGCGCCGTGGCGGCGGGCACCGCGTAGTTTTGCCGGGCGCGTGGCCCTTGTCCGCGCCGCCCGTGCCCATGCTTTCCAACGCCGAATTCGACGAAACCCACAACCCCTGGCGCGTGCTCGCCAGCGCCGTGCAGTACCAAAACCCTTGGATTTCAGTACGTGAAGACCAGGTGTTGAACCCCGCCGGGGGCCCCGGCATCTACGGCGTGGTGAGCATGAAGAACAAGGCCATCGGCATCATTCCCGTCGATGCGGAAGGCAACACTTGGCTTGTGGGCCAGTACCGCTACCCGCTGAATGAGTACAGCTGGGAGATTCCGATGGGCGGGGGCCCCGTGGAGCTCGACGTGTTGGAATCGGCCCAGCGCGAACTGCGCGAGGAAACCGGCCTGCTGGCCGCCCGCTGGACGCGCATTGCCCGCCTGCACACCTCCAACTCCGTAACCGACGAAGAGGGCTTCGTGTACCTGGCGGAGGAGCTGACAATGGGCGAAACCGAGCCCGAAGAAACCGAGGACCTGCGCCTCTGGAAGCTGCCTTTGGCCGAGGCCGTGCGCATGGCCATGGACGACCGCATCACCGACGGCATCAGCGTGGCGGGCCTGCTGAAGGCCGAGCGCATTTTGGCGGCGCGCGCCAGGGGCTAACTTTACCCGGAATATGCGCCACTTGCTTCGCTACCTGGGCCACCGCCTGTACACCACCTGGGCCACGTTTTGGTTCATGCTGCCGTTCGTGGTCACCTACCCATGGCAGTGGTGGCTGGGGCGCACGCCGGCCGGCTACCCGGCGCTGCACCGCATCTATAGCGGCTGGGCCACGTTTTCGATGGCCCTGTGGGGCGTACCGATTGAGGAAATCCACGAGGAAGCGGGGCCCCTACCCAGCCCCTGCGTGTACGTGGCCAATCACGGCTCGTACATCGACATCATGCTGATGTTTAAAACGATACCCGGCTACCTCAACATGATGGGCAAGCTCTCGCTGGCCAAGGTGCCGCTGTGGGGGCCCCTGTTCGGCCGGGTCTACATCACCGTGGACCGGGCCAGCGCCGTGAGCCGCGGCCGGGCCTTGGTAGCGGCCCGCCAGGGCCTGGCCGCCGGGCGCAGCATCGCCATTTTCGCCGAAGGGCGTATTTCGCCCACGCCTGGCCGCGAGCTGCTGCCGTTTCAGGACGGCGCGTTTCAGCTGGCCATTGCCGCCGGAGTGCCCATCGTACCGGTGGGTATGCCGCTGAACCATATGTTCATGCCCGACGTGAAGGGCAGCCTGCGGGTGCGCTACCACCGCCTCAAAATCGTGTTCCACCCCGCTATCCCCACCACCGGCCTCACCGCCGCCGACGTGCCCGCCCTCAAGGCCCGCGTGGCCGCCCTGCTCACCGCCGACTTCCTGCCCGAAGGCGCCGAGAAACCGGGCCCCAGCACCTGGCGATGAAGCAGTAAATTGCTAGAGGATAAACACTGAAAGAGCTTAATAAAAAACGGTCATGCTGAGCTTGTCGAAGCATCTCTACCGCTTCGTTGAGCCGATTGAATCGGTTACGCAGTAGAGATGCTTCATTACGTTCAGCATGACACTCAACGGGCTACTTATCAACGGCTCCAATTCATAACTTATAATTCTAATAATGAGCACCGACCTAGCCACCCTGCGCGGCCTCGCCCACCTGGCCCGCCTCGAATTTGACACCGCCCACGAGCAGCAGATGCTCGGCGACCTGAACAACATCCTCGACTTCGTGGCCCAGCTGGACGCCGTGGACACGACCGACGTGGAGCCGCTGGTGCACTTGTCGCAGGAAATCAACGTGCTGCGCGATGATGAGGGGCGCAACACCGTGAGCCACCAGGAGGGCCTGCGCAACGCCCCGCGCAAGGATTCGGACTACTTCCGGGTGCCCAAAGTGCTCGACTAATTGGCGCCTCCTGCACTTCCCGGGGGCCCCGGCCGCGCGTGGCGGCCCCGGCCGCTGGCCGGGCTAGCGGCGCTGGCCGTGGGCCTGGCGGTTTACTACTACTTCACGGGGGCGGCGGCCACGC
>JALYUI010000713.1 GCA_030853845.1 Bacteroidota bacterium
GAATTACTATTGCACGCGAGATGCTTCGGCTGCGCTCAGCATGACGTTCTGGTTTATAACCGCCGCAACCGGCCCAAACCTTATGACGGAACCCCGCGCAAACCTTCCGTACCTTTGCGCATTATTCCGCCCGGCTCCCAATCCGGGCTCCGCCTTATTGCAGCTAACGCTATGGGTTTCTTTAATTTCCTGACCAGCGATATTGCTATCGACCTGGGCACGGCTAATACGCTCATCATTCACAACGATAAAATCGTGGTGGACGAGCCGAGCATCATCGCCAAAGACCGCACCACTAATAAAGTCATCGCCGTGGGCCGCCAGGCCCAGCAGATGCACGAGAAAACCCACGACAACATCCGCACCATCCGTCCGCTGAAGGATGGCGTAATTGCCGATTTCCACGCCGCCGAGGAAATGATTAAGGGCATGATTAAGATGATTGACACGCGCAATCGCCTGTTTCAGCCCTCCCACCGCATGGTTATCTGCATCCCCTCGGGCATCACCGAAGTAGAAAAGCGCGCCGTTCGCGACTCCGCCGAACACGCCGGGGCCAAGGAAGTGTGGATGATTCAGGAGCCCATGGCCGCCGCCATCGGCATCGGCATCGACGTGGAGCAGCCGGTGGGCTCGATGATTATCGACATCGGGGGCGGCACCACCGAAATCGCGGTAATTGCCCTGTCGGGCATCGTGTGCGACCAGTCGATTAAAACGGCCGGCGACGTATTCAACCAGGACATTCTCGACTACATGCGCCGGCAGCACAACCTGCTCATCGGCGAGCGTTCGGCCGAGCGCATCAAAATTGAAGTAGGCGCGGCCCTCACCGAGCTCGACATGCCCCCACCCGACCACGAAGTGCGTGGCCGCGACCTGATGACGGGCATTCCGAAAGTTATCAAGGTAACGTTTTCGGAAATTGCCATTGCGCTCGATAAATCGGTGGCTAAAATTGAGGAGGCGGTATTGAAAGCCCTCGAAATTTCGCCGCCCGAATTGTCGGCTGATATTTACGAAAACGGCATCCACCTCACCGGCGGCGGGGCTCTGCTGCGCGGGCTCGACAAGCGCCTGGCCGCCAAAACCAAGCTGCCCATTCACATTGCGGAGGACCCGCTGCGCGCCGTGGTGCGCGGCACGGGCAAGGCCATCAAGGATATTCAGGCCTTTAAGGGCGTGCTTCTTACGTAATTGAAAATTAATTAAGAATTAAGAATTAAAAATTAAGAGTAGCGAAAGGTGGGCAGAAAATCTGCATTACCAATTTCAGCTGCGCTTAATTCTTAATTCTTAATTCTTAATTTTTAATTGAAGCTCCCGTGCGGAACCTGTTTCTTTTCCTTTTTCGCTTTCGCGGGGCGCTGGTATTTGGCTTGCTGGAAATCGTGAGTCTGTACCTGTTCATCACCAACAGCTCATACCAACGGGCGGCGTTTTTCAATTCGGCCAACAGCTACGCTGCGGTGGTGCTGGCCCGCCGTACCCAGATTTTCGACTACTTCCACCTGGCCGAGCAGAACCAGCAGCTGGTGGCCGAAAACGCGGCCCTGCGCCAGCAGCTTTACCCCGCCGACTCGGCCCGCCGCCAGGCCGACTCAGTGGCCGTGCCACCCGCGCCGGGCGATACGCTGCGGCGCATCCGCTACCAGCGGCCGGCCCGGCGGCCCGATACGCTGGTGCTGGGCCAGCGGCCGCTGCCAGCCCGCGACCCGGATTATCCACTTATTCCGGCCCGGGTTATCAACAACATGCTGCATAATGTGGACAATTACCTCACCCTGAATGTGGGCAGTGCCGATGGCGTGCTGCCCGGCCGGGGCGTGGTGGGGGCTGCTGGCGTGGTGGGCCGGGTGAAAGCCGTGAGCGAGCACTATGCTACCGTAACCAGCCTGCTGCACTCGCAAACCCGCATTGCCTCGAAGATTAAGCGCGACGGCACCTTCGGCACCATTCGCTGGCTGGGGGACGACCCCACCCACGCGCTGCTCGACAACGTGCTGCGCGAAACCAAACTGGTGCCGGGCGATACTATCGTCACGTCAAGCTACAACTCGGTGTTTCCGGAGGGCATTTTTATTGGTACCATCGAATCGTTCGTGAAGGAGCCGGACAAGAACTTCTGGACCATCCGGGTGAAGCTGGGTGTGAATTTCTCGAACCTGACCTACGTGTACGTGGTGAGCAACCGCCACAAGACCGAGCGCGACACCCTGGAGGCGCACACGCTGCGGCCGTTGCCGGTAGGCCAGTCGGCCCCGAAAGCCGCGCCCGCCAAAAAAGCGGCGACTCCGGAAGCAGCAGCGGCAACTTCCACGGCCCGGCGCTCCGCGAAGCCGGGCGCTGCGGCCCGGGCAGCCCGTTCTATTAAGCCGGGTGAGCCGGCCGCAGGCAAAACCGCCGCCCCGACCACCACCCGCCCAGCCGCGCCGGCAACCAATCAGAAAGGAGGGCAGCCGCAATGAGTAGTCTGCGTTTCATCGTGGTGCAGCTGCTGCGCTTCGCGCTCTACGCGGGGGTGCACGTGCTGCTGATTAGCCGGCTGGCGCTATTCGATTTGGGCTGGTGCTTTCTGTACCTGGGGTTTCTGCTGTTTCTGCCGCTGCGCACGCCCATTGCGGTGCAGCTGCTGCTGAGCTTTGCGATGGGGCTGACGATGGATATTTTTTATGACACCGGCGGGCTGCACGCGGCGGCGGCGGTGCTGCTGGGCTTCCTGCGGCCCTGGGTGCTGCGCATCCTCACCCCGCGCGATGGCTACGACAGCGCCGACAGCGTGAACGTGCACCAGATGGGCTGGCAGTGGTTTAGCGTGTATCTGCTGCTGCTGGTGCTGCTGCACCACACGGCTTTCTTCGTGCTGGAGCTGGGCAGCTTCCACCATTTCGGCACCACGCTGGGAAAAATTCTGGTAAGTGCACTCTTTACCGGGGCGGCGCTGTTGATTATTCAGCTGCTGTTTTTCCCGGTGCGCCGGGGCCGGCAGTAGGGTTTTGAAAGAACGTCATGCTGAGCGCAGTGAAGCATCTCTACTGCTTCGGTATAACGATTGAATTAGTGCTGCGGTAGAGATGCTTCACTGCGCTCAGCATGACGTTCTGTACAACAATTATTAACCAATGCAGTACCTCGAAGGCCGTAAATACATTGTTAAGGGCATTTTCCTGGTGGTTTCGCTGGTGTTTCTGACGCGGCTGTTCTTCATGCAGGTGCTCGATGGCACCTATAAGCTGGCCGCCGACCGCAACACCTTACAGCGCATCGTGCAGATTCCGTATCGCGGGCTGATTTACGACCGCAACAACCAGCTGCTGGTGCAGAACACCCCCGTGTACGACCTGATGGTGGTGCCCCGCGAGGTGAAGCAGCTCGACTCGGCCCGGTTCTGCGAGCTGCTTCAGATTCCGCAGGAGCAGCTGCGGGCCAGCCTGCTGGCGGCCAAAAAGTATTCGCGCATCAAGCCCTCGCCGGTGGTTCAGAACCTGACCACGCCCGACCTGGCCGCCATTCAGGACAACCTGATGGATTTTCCGGGCTTCCGCATTCAGGCGCGCATGGCGCGGGCCTACCGCACCTCCAGCCTGGCGCACGCGCTGGGCTACGTGGGGGCCATCACGCCGGCTTTTCTGGAAAAGCCGCGCTACGCCCGCTATCAGGCGGGCGAAAACGTGGGTATTTCGGGTGTGGAAGCCTTTTACGAGGATACGCTGATGGGCCGGCGCGGCGTGCAGTACAAGATGGTGAACGTGCGCGGCATCGAGAAAGGCAAGTTCCGGGGCGGCGAGTTCGACACGCTCTCGCTGGCCGGGCAGGACCTGCACCTGAGCATCGACGCCGAGCTGCAGGCCTACGGGGAGAAGCTGCTGGCCGGCCGGCGCGGCTCGATGGTGGCCATCGACCCGAAAACGGGCGAAATCCTGGCCTTCGTGTCGGTGCCCAACTATGACCCCCAGCAGCTGACCGGCAAGGGCTCGGGCAACCGCTACATGGCCCTG
>JALYUI010000732.1 GCA_030853845.1 Bacteroidota bacterium
TACTCGCCCACCACGTGCCCGATGGCGCGCAGCAGAGCTGCACAGGCCTCATCAATTTCTTCGTCATTGATGGTGAGCGGCGGAGCCAGCCGTAGCGAGTTATCGCAGAACAGGAACCAGTCGGTGAGGATGCCCTCGTGCTCCAACGCCCGGTCGATAATCGGCTTGAGCACCTCGAACGAGTCGAATTCCACCGCCAGCAGCAGGCCGCAGCCCCGCACCGCCCGAATGGCCGGATGCTTAAGCTGCGCCCGAAACCGCGCGGCTTTCGCCACCACGCCGGCCGGCAGCTGCTCATCCTGCATAATGCGGAGCGTGGCCAGGGCCGCCGCGCAGCTCACCGGGTGCCCGCCAAACGTGGTGCAGTGCCCCAGAATGGGGTTGGTTTTGAAGCCGGACATGATTTCCGTAGAGGAAATAAACGCCCCGATGGGCATGCCGCCACCCATGCCCTTGGCGCAAACCAGAATATCGGGCTCGATGCCAAATTGCTCGAACGCCCACATGGTGCCGGTGCGCCCGTAGCCGCACTGAATCTCATCGAGAATAAGTAATGCCCCCACTTCGATGCAGCGGGCGCGCAGGGCCGGCAGATACCCGGAATTAGGCACGCGCACCCCGGCCTCGCCCTGCACGGTTTCGATAACTACGGCGGCCGTATGCGCGGTAATGAAAGCCAGGTCGGCCAGCTCGTTGTGGCGGATGTGGCGCACGTCGGGCAACAGCGGGCGGAAGCTGTTCTTGAAGCCCTCGGAGCCGGTGATGGACAACGCGCCGTGCGTGGAGCCGTGGTAGGCATTGAGGCAGGAAACCAGCCCCGTGCGGCCGGTGTGGCGCTTGGCCAGCTTGAGGGCACCCTCGATGGCCTCGGTGCCGGAGTTGGTGAAGTACACCGAATCGAGGTGGGCGGGCAGGGTTTGGTGGATGGCCTGGGCCAGTTGGGCGGGCACGGCCTGCACCAGCTCGCCGTACACCATCAGGTGCAGATACTTGTCGAGCTGGGCTTGAATGGCGGCCAGCACGCGCGGATGACGGTGACCCACGTTGCTCACCCCGATGCCCGCAATCAGGTCGAGGTAGCGGCGGCCGTCGGGGGCGTACATGTACACGCCCTCGGCCCGCTCGATTTCCAGCAGCAGCGGAAAATCGGAGGTCTGGGCTTGGTGGCGGAGAAATAATTGGCGAGTTGTCAGCACCACGGATTTATCGGATTTTGCGAATTGGTCGGATTTTGTGGCCGGCGCGGGGCTGGATAATTTCTACCTGCCAGCCTTAACCGCTTGCGGGATTATTCGATTACCCCACAAAAGTAAAGAGGCCACTGCGGGGGCAGCGGCCTCTTCAAAAAAGGGCAGAATTTGCTTCCGGATTAGTCGTTGCCGGTACCGGCCCCGGCCTGCCCTGCGCCACCCGCTACCCGCCTGATAACTTCCTTGGTGAAGTCGCGCTCGGCCTGAAACAGCTGGGCCACCTGACGCAGGGAAATGACCTTCTGAAATTTATCGAAGTACTCTTTTTCGAGGTTCAGCTCCTGCTGGCGGGTGTTGAAGGACTGCGTGAAGTTGTCGCGCAGCTGCTGGTCGGTCATGCCTTCGGTGATGTCGTGGCGCAGCAGGCGGCCGCTGCGGTTTAGCTCGCGCCGCCGGTCGGAAAACTCGTTGTAGAGCGGCCAGAACTTCTGGGCCTGGTCCTGGGTGAGAGAAACGCGGTTGGTGATGAAGGCAATTTTCGCGTTTTCGAGCTGGCCCAGACGCTGGGCCCGCCGCCCGCCCTGAGCCTGCGCGGCCGGCGCGAGCGTGAGCAGCAAGGCGGCCAGGCTCAGCAAACGAAACACGGATGAGAAAACAGACATAATGAGAAAACGAATGAATCGGGAGTTACAGATAGGTAGGGTCGTCGGTTGGCTGAGAATCAAGCGCATCGCTCAACTCTTCATCCGACACTCGCAGGAAGCCTTTGGTAATGCCAGGATGCGCGGCCGTCAGGGTCGCCAGGTCGGAATTTTCGATACGGGCACCACTGGTAAGCAGGTAGTTGGTGAGCTCGGTGCGGGGCACGGCATCGAGCGAGGCGATAGCCGCCGAGCCGGGCACCAGTGGGGCCGAGCCGCTCATATAAAAAGAGGCCGCGAAGCCGCCCAGCACGGCCACCGAGGCCAGCCCCGTGCGCAGCGTCGGCGACAGCAATGAGAACCAGCCCCAGGCTGGGGCGCGCTCCCCGGCCTGCGGCAGACGGGCCATGATGCGGGTGGGCAGCTTATCGAAGTAGTTGGCGGGCGGCTCGCTCAGCAGCGGGCGGGGCCGCCGGGGGTGCGCGTCGAGCTTAAAGGCAGGTTTCATGAGCGTTTGATGATAACAAATGTCGAACGTTTAATGCACCGGATAAAAAGTTGGATAGCCTCTGGTTAATCGTCGGTATTACGGGTTACGTAGTCCTCCACTTTTTTCACGGCGTGGTGGTAGCTGGCTTTCAGAGCTCCTACGCTGGTGCCGGTTACCTCGGCCATCTGCTCGTAGGGCATTTCGTCGTAATAGCGCAGGTTGAAAACGAGGCGCTGCTTGTCGGGCAGGCGCAGAATGGCCTGTTGCAGCTTTAGCTCAATCTCGTCGCCGGCAATGGCGGGGTCGGACTCTATTTTGGCAGCCAGCTCGGCCCCTACGTCGGTGAGCGGCAGCAGGAACTTGCGGCGCTTGCTGCCGAGGAAGTTCAGGCACTCGTTGGTGGCGATGCGGTAAATCCAGGTAAAGAGCTGGGCATCCTGGCGGAAATTCTCCAGGTGCTTCCACACCTTGATGAACACATCCTGGGTGAGGTCGTCGGCGTCGTCGTGGTCCACCACCATCTTGCGCACATGCCAGTACACCTTGCTCTGGTACTTGCGCACGAGCTGGTTGAACGCCAGGTTGCGGCTGGTGGGGTCCTGGAACTTGAGGAGAATTTCGTGGTCTTCCAAACGGGGAGGCCGGATTTATGCGGTGGGTGTGCGGTTGGATGCCAACGGCCGGGGCAAGTTTAAATCACCTTGCCAACAAAGTAGCCGCGAATGGAGAAATGCAATTTACTAATTTGTAAAGTAATATATTTACTTTATATTGAGCGCTTCAACTCACATCCTCAAATTATGAATCCCAACAAAGCCCTCTGGGAGAAAGGCGATTTCACGCAAATTGCCCAAACTATGCGCCATAGCGGCGATGAGCTGGTAGCCAAGCTCGGCATCGGCAAAGGCATGAAAGTGCTGGACCTGGGCTGTGGCGACGGCAACACGGCCATTCCCGAAGCCCAGCGCGGCGCGGATGTGCTCGGGGTCGACATCGCCAGCAACCTGGTGGCCGCTGCCCGGCAGCGGGCCACTGCCGCCGGCCTCACCAACTGCACTTTCCAGGAAGGCGATGCCTGCGACCTGAGCGAGCTTTCAGACCATTCCTTCGACATGGCAGTGAGCATATTCGGGGCAATGTTTGCGCCCAAGCCGTTCGATGTAGCCAAAGAGCTGGTGCGGGTAACGAAGCCGGGCGGAAAAATCGTGATGGGCAACTGGATACCCGGCGACCCGACCCTGGTGGCCCAAATTCTGAAAATCAGCTCGGCCTACACCCCGCCGCCCCCGGAAGGCTTTATCAGCCCGATGACCTGGGGTATCGAGAGCAACGTGGTGGAGCGCTTCGGCCAGGCCGGCATCCCGCCCGAACGCATCAGCTTTGAGAAAGACACTTTTACCTTCACCGCTGACTATTCACCGGCCAAATACATGAGCCTGTTCAAAGACTTCTACGGCCCGACTATGAAC
>JALYUI010000736.1 GCA_030853845.1 Bacteroidota bacterium
CTTTACGCCAAGCTGCAGGCGCAGCTGGCCAAAATTCCCGGCGTTTCCACAGATGAAATTGCCGCGCGGGCGCAGGAGCTGAAGGTGGATATCCTGGTGTATGCCAACAAGGCGGCGGCCCTGGTGATGAGCGTGGTTATTGAGGAGATGCTGCACCTGGCTTTGGCCTGCAACGTCAAGCAGGCCATCATCGGCCCGCCCGATTTGATGAGTATCAATAAGGCGCTGACGTTCCCGACCATGCTCGACGGCCACGAGCCGGAATTCCCCATCAACGCGGCCAAGCTCAGCCTCGCGCAGCTGTCCACCTTCCTGCAGATTGAAAGCCCCCGGCCCTTCATCGACCCGGCTGACTCGGCGGAAAAGATGCGGATGGTGAAATATAAAACCATCGGGCAGCTGTATCTCGATATTCAGCAGTGTATCCGCGACTATTACAACGGCCCCGAGTCGTATTCCAAACGGCCACAGCTGGTTTCGGCCCCCGCATCGGCGGCGCGGCCCCAGCCTTTTTACGCGCAGAATTCCGTCAATACCGTGTACTACGACCGGGAGCACAAGCCGCAGTTCGGTAGCAACAGCGAAAGCGGCGACTTAATCGGGGCGACGAACGCCAAATCGGCGCTCAAGGCGATTGACGAAATCATGCACCAGGGCGAAGGCAATATCAAGGACAACCAGAGCGAGCTGATATTCGGACCCGATAAATTGCCCATTCCGCTGCCGGTGATTGACGGAAAGGTGCAGCTTAAGCCCGGCGACTACGACGATACCACCGGCGAACTGTCGCACTTTGTGAAGTTTTTTGAGATTTACAGTCTGGGCGTCGACTACGATAAGAAGTTCGCCGCCATTGGTGGGCTGGACGAATTTTTCAGCTACTTCGTGCACAACCAGCCGTCCAACCCCACGGTGGCCGATTACCAGTTGTCGGGCAACTACCAGCTGGCGATATGCGCACAGCTGGGCAACGCGATTTTCAGCTACATCCTGCTCATGATTGAGACCTGCTATTATGCGGACGAGGATACGCAGTTCCGGGTATTTATGTACGGGGTACACAAGTCCATGATTTGGCTGCTGAGCGGGGTGGGCAACAGCATCCGGGGCTACACCTACCAGAAAGCGGGAATTTCATACGCGGGGGCGCTCACCTTCGAGTATTACAATTTCGCCAGCGACAAGTCCCAGACCCCGAAACAGCAGATTCTGGCCCTGACCAACCAGCTGGCCCAGGCCGACCCCACCAACTGGGCCTGGCTCATCGCGCCCGCGAACGCGATTTACTGGCCCTCGCTGCCCGATGTGCGCCTCGACCACCGCGTGGTGCCCTACGTGCCGGCCGTGCCGGTTTAACGGCCGCTTTGCGCTTACCTACCCAACCCACTAACGCATCAACGACATGGAAGATATCCAACCGGCCCTAGAGCTGCACGTGTGCATGGGGCTCAATGCCTGCCAGAACCAGGGCTACTCCGGCAAAAACGACTGCGCCGGCATGGGCGACTGCTCCGTTGTGGTTCACCCGTGCCACACCACCAACGAGTGCAAGGGGCAGGGCGGCTGCGGCCTGTTCGGCACCACCGAGGAGTATTGCTACCCCTCGCAGAACGATTGCCGCTTCCAGGGCAGCTGCGGTGCCCCGATTCTGGATTCCCGCTTTATCACGCAGGGCCCCAACAAGGGGCGCAGCGTGTGGCAGCTGGCCCGCAAGCGCTTCGAGGAGAAGCGCGCAGTGGGGGGGCAGCCGGTGGGCCCGCCCCCGGCCGGTCCCTACGGCCCCAGCAATGCCTTTGTCAACCAGCTCAAAGGCCAGCCTAGAACGCAGGATAACTCCTCCTGCGGGCAGAGTGGCAACCGTCACTGCTCGTACGCGGCCGAGCTGAGCGTGCGGGCCAAAGAAGCCAACGAGCGGGTGAAGCAGATGGCGGAAGAAAGCGCCCGCAAAATGCCCGAAACCCTCGCAACCTGCCCGCGCGTTGAACGCTAGCGCCTTTCCCAAACTCGGGCTGGGCCTCGGCCTGCGCAGCCAGCATTTCAACCACATTCTGGCCGAGCAGCCGGCCGTGGATTGGTTTGAGGTAATTTCGGAAAACTTCATGGATTCGCACGGCCGGCCCCGGCAGGTGCTCCGGCAAATTGCCGAGCGCTACCCCGTGGTCATGCACGGCGTGTCGCTGTCCATCGGCAGCACCGACCCGCTGAACCTCGGCTACCTCCAAAGCCTGAAAACCCTCGCTGCCGAAGTACAGCCCGCCTGGGTGAGCGACCATTTGTGCTGGACGGGGGTGCTGAGCGTGAACTCGCACGACCTGCTGCCGCTGCCGCTGCACGAGGAATCATTGCGGCACGTGTGCGCCCGCATCCGGCAGGTGCAGGACTACCTGGAACGGCCGCTGGTTATCGAGAACCCGAGTACCTACGCCACGTTCCGCCACTCCACCATGCCGGAGTGGGAGTTTCTGACCCGCATGACTGAGGAAACCGGCTGCCGCCTGCTGCTCGACGTGAACAACGTGTACGTGTCGGCCTACAACAACGACTTCGACGCGGAGGAATACATCCGCGCCCTGCCGCACGACCGAATCGTGCAGATGCACCTGGCCGGACATCAAAACTGCGGCAACTACATCATCGACACGCACGACCGGCAGGTGAACGGAGCGGTCTGGCAGCTGTTTCAGCTGGCCTACACCCTCACGGGCGGCACGGCCGTCCTGCTGGAGTGGGATGGTAACATCCCCGCTTTCGAGGTGTACCACGCCGAGCTGCTGAAGGCCCGGCAGTACATGTCGGCCACCTTTGCGGCAGTGGCCGAACCGGTACCGTTCGCCGGCCCCGAGCAGGTATCCAACCCCCTGAACCTGGTGATGCCGGAGCTGTTCGCGTAAGCCTTTAAGCGGTTTTCAGGTTGGTGTACGGTGGCTGAGAGTAGCGCGAACTTTGTAGTTCGTGTGGCTGAACGACAATCGTTTAGGCG
>JALYUI010000743.1 GCA_030853845.1 Bacteroidota bacterium
GTCATGCGCACGCGGTTGGGCATATAGCCGGTGGCGTTGAGCTCGCGCATGCCGGCATCGACCAGCGGGTAGCCGGTGCGGCCCTCGCACCAAGCGCGGAACTCGTCCTCGTTGTTGCGGTAGTCGATGTGCCGCATCTTGGGGTCGTAGCTCTCGGTGGCGGTGTTGGGGAAGTGCCAGAGCAGCATCATGAAGAAGTCGCGCCAAATAATTTCAGCCAGCAGCTTCTGGTTAAGCGCTTTGGCCTGGCGCAGCACCTCGCGCACGCTCAGCGTGCCGAAGCGCAGGTTCAGCGACTCGCGGGTGGTGCCGTGCTCGTTGGCGGGCGAGTTGCGGGTATTGTGGTAGTTGCGCACGATGCGCTCGGCAGGCAGCTGCACCGGCGGAAAATATTGCTCCTTACGCTCAAAACCCATGCTTTTGAGCGTAGGCAGTTGGCTGGCTTCGGTGGCAGAAATAAGGTATAGGTTCTCCTTCTTATAGTCTCCTCCCGAGCCATAGGGCAGCAGCATTTCATCGGTCAGCTTCGCCATGTAAGCTTTCAGGTACGCCCCGAAAACCTTGGGCACCGTGCCCGATTTGGTCATGATTTCGTCTTTGGCGAAGATGACCTGGTCCTTATATAAATGGAATTCCACGCCGTGCTTTTGGAGCATTTTGGCCACGGTCCTGTCGCGCTCGGTGGCGTAGGGCTCGTAGTCCTCATTGGTGTGCACTGCCGCCACCTCAAAGTCCTGCACCAGTTGCTCCAGCACCGCCAGCGGCTTGCCGTAGCGGGCCAGGAAGGTGCCGCCGGCTGCTCCGGTTTGGGCGGCCAGCTTCTCTACTTCGTCGTTAATGAAGGTGAGCCGGGCGTCGGCCTTGTCGGGTAGATGGTCGAGAATTTCCCTATCATAAATAAAGAGCGGCAGTACCGGCAGGCCGCTGGCCAGGGCCGCCGCCAGCCCCGCATTATCGTTCCGGCGCAGGTCGCGCCGAAACCAGAAAAGGCAGATTTTCATATCGGGTTGGGCAGATGGCAATGTATTGGTTTATTTCAGTTTTCCCATCCCGCCATCCACAGCCATTGTCTGCCCGGTGATGAACGAGCTGTGGTCCGACAGCAGAAACGAAGCGGTATAGGCCAAATCCTCGGGCTGGCCGATGCGTTGTAGCGGGTGGCGCTTGCCGCCGGCTTCCACCTTTTCGGGCGAGTTGAGCAGAGCGGCAGCCAGGGGCGTGTTGGTGAGCGAAGGGGCGATACAGTTCACGCGCACGCCGCTGGCGGCGTATTCGGCGGCCAGGGCGCGGGTGAGGCCCTCCACGGCGGCCTTAGCCGTGGCAATGCTGGCGTGAAAGCTCATGCCCGTATCGGCCGCCACGGTGCTGAAAAGTACTATGCTGGCCGTGCCGGGAGCCTTTTTCAGGCGCTTGATGGTGGCTTGCAGCACCCGCACGGCCCCGAGCACGTTCAGGTCGAAATCAGCCTGGAAATCCTCCACCGGAATTCGCTCGAAAGGGCGCAGCTTGATGCTGCCGGGGCAGTACACCACGCCGTGCAGCACCTCGGGCAGGGCATCGAACAGGTTGCCGACAGGCTGGGTCGCGTCGTAGTCGAAATGAGTCGTATTGAGCGTCGTCAGCTCGGGCGAACGGTGGCGGGAGGCCGTGAACAGGTTGGCCCCGAGGCCGTGCAGCAGGGTGGCCGTGGCGAGGCCAATGCCGGAGGAGGCCCCGATGAGGAGGATGTTTTTGTCGGAAAACTGCATGCGGAGCGTTGAAGAACGAATGGTTCTCCAAATAACCAGCCGCCGGGCCGCAGGTTTCCGGCCCAGTTACACCGCGAAGCTTATGGGTCGATGGTCACGTCGAACCGCCCGTCGGTGAGGGCGACCGGCTGCGAACTGCCGTTAGCCACCGCCGTGAATGCAAAAGTGCCCTGCAAGCGGCGCGAGAGCGGGTCCCATTGGGAAACCGTTACCTGGGGAGTGGTGGTTGGAGCAGGAAAAAAAGTCAGTATGGTAAACTGGGTTTGTGCGCTTTGGTAGTGCGTAGTTTCCTGGTAGTCGGAGTCGAAACCCATGAGCTGATAGGTCGCCGTTCCATGAAAGCCATTGAGTGTGAGCCGCAGCGAATGCCCATTAGTGGTCGTAGAAATCGGATTCTGAATATCGGCGGCATATATAGTGAGCACATTACCGGCCGAGAGCCGGCCGCTCACGCCCCGGGGGTCGGCAAATATGCTACTCAGGACCGTGCCGATATCAGTGTAATTCTGCGTCACCACCGGCAGGCCATCGGCTCGGAAAACCAGGGTGCTGCCCCCATTGACCTGACCCGTTGGCAAATCCGGCTCAACCTCGGTGCTGGTAAGGGTGCAGCCAGCCCCTAGCAGCGGCATAAGCCCAGCCAGCAGCACTTGCCGGCTATACCGGATGTAAACGGAGGGCTGAAACAAAGGCCGCATATTTTTCAGATTGATACCACTGGTTGTTTTTCATTGCTACTGCACGTTCAGGGGGCCAGATGCGCCAGCCCACGTTTCCCAAACCACATGCTGAAAAGCAGGCAATACTGCGATTGGTCGGGGTTGAGATTGGCTTGCAAGCTGAGCCCCAGCGCCAGCCGGGCGCGGGGAAACGAGTGCATGGCACCAATTTCCAACGGCAGGCCCAGCGCCTGATATTGGGTGTAGGCGTAGTAGTGCGTTTGCTCGATAATCGAATTGCCATGAATGGTATAGCGATACTCACCCAGCTTGCGGCCGGCCACGTAGCCCAGTCCCGCCGCGGCGTAAGCTCGGTTGTGCCCTTTGGTGAGGTCGTAGCCCGCCAATAAGGCTCCTTCTGCCTGGCGCGAACGGGTATTTAGGGAACTCACCAGAAACTGCGCCCCCGACCCAGGGCCGGAAGCTGGCCCCCACCACTTATAGCGGGTCCGGCCCAGCAACAGCCAGTGGTTGTTGGCAAAATAGCCGGCGTGCAGCTCCAGGCCATTTCCTACCCCGAACCCCCCGCCCCAAGTGCCGCCCCAGGGCCGTGCCGGCGGGTCCGGGGCCGCAGGGGCCGGGCTGGATTACGCCTGAGCTGCCAGCGAACAAAGCAACAGCAGGGCCAGAGGCCGGCAGACGGTAAAAATCATTGGGAGCGGAGGAAGAGCGGGTGAACCAGTGGAATACGAATATAGAGCCCGGAGTCTGTCTGGCAGCTCGTGGGTAGCATAAACCCTGCCCTGGTAGGTAATAATTTGGTAACATCAGCTTAATCAAGTTGAACCCCTGCTGATTGGCGATGCTGCAATCGATTGCTTCTCTCTTTCCGCAGCCTTTGCCGTAGTTTCGCCGTATCCGCGCTAACTCCCATCAGCCTTTATGAATATCTCTAAACTTCTGGTCGCCAACCGCGGCGAAATTGCCATTCGCGTGATGCGCGCCGCCAACGAGCTCAACATCCCCACGGTCGCCGTGTATACCTACGAAGACCGGTACTCGCAGCACCGCTACAAGGCCGACGAAGCCTACCAGATAGGCCGCGACGACGACCCCCTCAAGCCCTATCTCGACATCGAAGCCATTCTGCGGGTGGCCAAGCAAATCGGAGCTAACGCCATTCACCCTGGCTACGGCTTCCTGTCGGAAAATGCCACGCTCTCGCGCCGCTGCGCCGAAGAAGGCATCATCTTCGTCGGCCCCCGGCCCGAAGTGATGGAAGCCCTCGGCGACAAGGTGCGGGCCAAAGAAGTGGCTAAGCAGTGCCAGGTGCCTCAGATTGAAAGCAGTGTGGCCGACCTCGTCGACTTCGAAACCGCCAAAACCGAGGCCAACCGCATTGGCTACCCGGTGATGCTGAAGGCGGCCAGCGGCGGCGGTGGGCGCGGCATGCGCATCATCCGCGACGACGAGCAGCTCGAAAAAGGTTTCTTCGAGGCCCGCAACGAGGCGCTCAATGCGTTTGGCGACGACACGGTGTTCCTCGAAAAATTCGTGGAGCGGCCCAAGCACATCGAAATCCAGCTCGTGGGCGACCAGCACGGCAACCTCGTGCACCTCTACGAGCGCGACTGCTCGGTGCAGCGCCGTTTCCAGAAAGTGGTGGAAGTAGCTCCCGCCCTCAACCTGCCCGACCACCAGCGCCACCTGCTGTATGAGTACGCCCTGCGCATTGGCCGGGCCGTGGGCTACGACAACGTGGGCACCGTAGAGTTCCTGGTGAACCCCGAGCAGGACCGCATCTACTTCATTGAGGTGAACCCCCGCATTCAGGTAGAGCACACGGTAACGGAGATGATTACCGGCATCGACCTCATCAAAACCCAGATTTATATCGCCGCCGGCCACAAGCTCAGCGACCCCGAAATCGGCCTCGGTCCCGACGTGGTGCCGCTGCGCTCGGGCTTTGCCGTGCAGTGCCGCGTGACCACCGAAAACCCCGAAAACGACTTCAAGCCCGACTACGGCACCATCGTGGCCTACCGCACGGCCGGCGGCTTTGGCATTCGGCTCGACGAAGGCTCGGTGTACCAGGGCGCGATTATCTCGCCGTTTTTCGATTCGATGCTGGTCAAGATTTCGGCCCATGCGCCCACCCTGCACGCGGCGGCCCAGAAAATGCTGCGCGCCCTCGATGAATTTCGGGTGCGCGGCGTGCGGACCAATATTCCGTTTCTGAAGAATATCGTTGCTAACGAGGAATTCCAGCAGGGGCACGCCAACGTTGACTTCATCAAGGACCACCCCGAGCTGTTCGAGTTCGAGCGGCGGCAGGACCGGGCCACGCGCCTGCTCAGCTTCATCGGCGAAACCGTGGTGAACGGCAACCCCGACGTGAAAAACCTGCTCGACGCGCGCGCCAACCCGCGCCGCCCGCACCTGCCCGAAATCGATATGGCCGCCGCCTGGAGCCTGCACCAAGGCGCGAACGGCGCGAAGCCTAAAGGCAAAAAAGCGGCTCCCGCGCCCGGCAGCACCAATTTTGTGCCCGGTACTAAAGACCGCCTCACCGAAATGGGGCCGGAGAAATTTGCCAAGTGGCTGCGCGATGAGCCGCTGGTGCATTACACCGACACGACATTGCGCGACGGCCACCAGAGTCTGCTCGCCACCCGCATGCGCACCTGGGACATGGTGAAAGTGGCCGAGTCGTTCGCCCGCATGCACCCCCAGACCTTCTCGCTCGAAGTGTGGGGTGGCGCGACCTTCGACGTGGCCCTGCGCTTCCTGCACGAAGACCCCTGGGAGCGCCTGGCCCGACTGCGGGCGGCCATCCCCAACATCTTGCTGCAAATGCTTATTCGCGGGGCCAACGGCGTGGGCTACAAGGCTTACCCCGACAACCTAACCGAGCGCTTTGTGATGCAAGCCGCCGAAACCGGCATCGACGTATTTCGCATTTTCGACTCGCTGAACTGGCTGAAAGGCATGGAAGCCTGCATCGGCTTCGTGCGCAACAAAACCGACCGGCTGGCCGAAGCCTGCATCTGCTACACCGGCGACATCCTCGACCCCAACCGCACCAAGTACACCCTCGACTACTACCTCAAGCTGGCCAAACAGCTCGAAGATGCCGGCGCGCACATTCTGTGCATCAAGGACATGGCTGGCCTGCTTAAACCTTACGCTGCCACCGAGCTCATTACCGGCCTGCGCGACACCGTGAAGCTGCCCATTCACCTGCACACCCACGATACGTCGTCGTTGCAGGCCGCCACCTATATGAAAGCCGTCGAGGCCGGCGTCAACGTCATCGACGTGGCGCTGGGGGCATTGTCGGGCCTCACCTCGCAGCCCAACTTCAACTCGGTGGTGGAAATGCTGCGCCACACCCCGCGCCACCGCGAGTTCGACCAGCACTCGCTCAACGAGTTCAGCAACTATTGGGAAGCAGTGCGCGAGATGTACTATCCCTTCGAGTCGGGCCTGAAGGCCGGCACTTCGGAGGTGTTTCAGCACGAGATTCCCGGCGGGCAGTATTCCAACCTGCGCCCGCAGGCGGCTTCGCTGGGCCTGCTCGATAAGTTTGAGGAGGTAAAGGAGCGTTTTTCAGACGTGAACTCCATGTTCGGCGACATCGTGAAGGTGACGCCCAGCAGCAAGGTGGTCGGCGACATGGCGCTGTTCATGGTCAGCAACAACCTGACGCCGCAGGAGGTGATGGAGAAAGGCGACACCCTGAACTTCCCCGAGTCGGTGCGCGAGCTGTTCCGCGGCGACATTGGCCAGCCCGAGGGCGGCTGGCCCGCCGAGCTGCAAAAACTCATCCTGAAAAACGAAGCGCCCTTCACCGACCGCCCTAACGAGCACCTCGCGCCCATCGACTTCGATAAAGAGTGGGCAAAGTTTGCCGACAAATACCCCAATGCCAAGTTCACCGACCTGCTCTCGTCGCTGCTCTACCCCAAGGTGTTTGATGAGTATTGGGCCTTCCGCCAGAAGTTTGGCAACGTGAGCAAGGTGCCCACGTCGGTGTTCTTCTACGGGCTGAAGCCGGGCGAGGAAACCATCATCGAAATCGCGCCCGGCAAGTCGGTTATCGTGCGCCTGGAGTCGGTGGGCACCATCAACGAAGACGGCTGCCGCACTATTTTCTTCACCCTCAACGGCCAGACCCGCAACGTGCAGGTGCGCGACCTGTCGGTAGAAGTCACCAAAATCAGCAACGCCAAAGCCGACAAGGCCAACCCCAACCAGATGGGCGCGCCGCTGCAAGGCATGCTCAGCAAAGTGCTGGTGAAGCCCGGCCAGGCCGCGCCCAAAAATACCCCGCTCTTTGTCATCGAGGCCATGAAGATGGAAACTACCATAACCGCCCCCAAGGACCTGACCGTAGGCGAAGTCATCCTTGCCGAAGGCAGCCGCGTGCAGGCCGACGACTTGGTGCTGACACTGGTATAGCAGAGAGTCGCTTAATAAAAACCGTCATGCTTCACTGCGTGTACGCCAGATGAGCATGACCGTAGACTAACGCTCTTCAGCTAAAACCTACCTGCCAACCTTAAAAGTCAGCCCCACGCCCACGGTGCTGGTGCCGGCAGCCACACCGCCCAGCACTTTCCCGGCCGTCACATCCATGCGCACGGCGGATACGGGGCGATAGTATAGGCCGGCCGTGGTGCCGGTGTTCAGGCCGCTGCGGCCGTAGCCATAGCCTTCCACGAAGAAGCCGGTTTTAGCGCTGATGGGACCGTTCAGGGCCAGCGTGCCGAGGAACTGGCCACGTTCCAGGTCCTCCACTTTCATGCTGGGCTGGCTGAAGCCGAAGTTGCCTTCGAGGCCAAACCGCTCGCCGATTTGCTCGCTGATGAGCAGGCGGGCGGCGGGGGCCCAACCGGTTTGGCGCAGGCCGGCGCTGCCGGTGTTAGGCACGGCCGATTCAGCCAGAATGGCCACTTGCGTGCGGGTATCGAAGTTGGGCGACAGCATCAGCTTGGCACCCACGGTGGCCGGGGCCCAGCCGCTGGCTTGCAGCGTACCGGTTTCGGAGGAGATAACCGGGCCGTTGTGGAAGTAGGGCTGGCTCACGCGCAGCTCCATGCTGTTGAGGAAGCCGATGCGCAGGGTGGCGGCGCTACGGCTCAAATCCATGCCGGGGCCGCCGGTCTGGCGCTGGAAACCCGTTTCGAGCTGGAATTGCCCGGCTTGCAGCACCTGGGCGGTAATGGTGAGGCCGGGACGGTCGGCTCGGATATTTCGCACAAAGGGCGCGTCCGCGTTGGTACTGTTTTCGGTTGGCGTGTTCTGGGCCAGGGTGAGGCCGGGGCTGCCCAGCAGGGCAGCGGCGGCCAGCAGAGTGGTCTTTCGCATGCCCTTAAGACCGCCGCCGCTACGGTATCGTTCAGATTTAGGTTGCAATTGCCCGAATTTTATTCACTGCGATTTATTATTTTGGATCGGAAATAAGCTGGGCTTATTCTTGAAAAATGACACCTATTTAGCGCATCAGGCCGTACAAGCCGCATGAATTTCCCCTTGAAATATTCGTTCTGGCTGGGGCTCGTGCTGCTGGCCGCGCCAGCCGTAGCTCAGCCCACGCTGCCCCTTTATTCCGGCAGCATTCCCGACTCGCAACCCAGCGGCGTGCAGGAAACCAGCGTCACCGAATCGGGCAACCGCGTGCGCATTTCCAACGTGGTGCAGCCCAACCTCACGGTGTTCGTGCCGGCTCCGGGCACGGCCAATGGCACCTCGGTCATCATCTGCCCCGGCGGGGGCTACGGCCGGCTGGCCATCGACAGCGAGGGCTACGACGTGGCCAAGCGCCTGAACGAGATGGGCGTGACGGCCTTCGTGCTGAAATACCGCCTGCCCAACGACCAGAGCCAGGTCGATAAAACCATTGCCCCGCTGCTCGATGCCCAGCAGGCCCTGCGCCTGGTGCGCCAGCAGGCTGCCAAATACCGCCTCAACCCCGAGCGCATCGGCCTGATGGGCTTTTCGGCGGGTGGCCACCTGGCGGCGTGGGCTGGTACCACCTTTGCGCTCCCGGCCGGCAGCAGCCCCGGCCCCGAGTCGGTGCGGCCCGCTTTTCTAGTGCTGGTGTACCCGGTTATCAGTTTCAGCGACTCGCTGCAACACACCGGCTCGCGCGATAACCTGCTGGGTAAAACCCCATCGGCCGAGCAAATCCGGCAGTATTCCAACGAGCTACAGGTTTCGGCCCAGACGCCGCCCACTTTTCTGGTGCACGCCGAAGACGACAAAGCGGTGCCCGTGAACAACAGCATCGTGTTTTATCAGGCCTGCCTGCGCCACGGAGTGCCCGCCGAGATGCATCTTTACCCCAAGGGCGGCCACGGCTTCGGCCTGAACAATGCCACCACCCCCGACCGTTGGACTGACCGGCTGCGCAACTGGCTGGAAGGCAACGGCTGGCTTATCAAGTAAATGAGAAGACTGTTACCCGTTGGTTTGCTGGCGATGGCTTTGGCCGGCTGCGAGCAAAAGGCTTACCGTACCGAAAAGCGCAGCCCGCCCGTGGCCGTGCAGGCCGTGCCGCTGCCCGCCGAGCCGGGGGCCACGGCTGCTGCCGTCAGGCCGCCCGCGCCCTACCGTCCCGGCTGGGCACCGCCCGTCCGCCTCGATACGGCGGTGCTGTTCGGCGGCCAGCCCTACCGCCTGCGCCTCGAAGCTGAAACCGACTCGCTGGAGCGGCTGAAAACCGTGTATCAGCCCTACCCGGGGCATAGCGAGGTGGCGCGTGGCTACCAGGGTACCTTCACCTTCACGCTGCACGACCACGACGGCCAGGCCCTGTTTCGCCGCCGCCTCCGCAAAGCCGATTTTTACAAGGCCGCCGGGCCGGACATTGTGACCGAAAGCGAAGCCTACCGCCCCGAGCTGCTGGCCTACAGCCCGGCTTTCGGAGCCATGATTTTTACCCTCGATTTTATGGTGCCCGACAGCGACGTGGGTGCCCAGGTTATCCTGATGCTCGATTTGAACGGCCGCGTGCTGCGCATCAGCGACGGCCGCGACCCCGGCGGCGGCCCCGATGCCGACCCGGCCCTCACGCCCGATGGCCGCGCCCTGCTCACCGGCTCCGAGCTGCTGCGCCCTGGCCAGCCGCCCCTGCGCCTGCGCCGTGCCGATGCCGACCTGGCCGGCGCCTTTCTGCTCAGCGACACCGCCGTGGTGGCCATCTACGCGCCCGGCCGCTCGCACCTTATTCAGAACCCCGGCGAGCCCGACACCTACGGCCGCACCCCCACGCGCCAGCAGCTGAGCGCGCCTAATGTGCTGGTGCGCCACATTCGCACCGGCCGGGTGCTCACGCGCTTCCGCTACGCGGGCTACTACGAGGAGCTGGGCTTCACCATTCCGCGCGCCTACGTGGCCGGCATCCATTACCTGCTCGACGAGCAGCGCGGCCTGCGCCTGCTGCCGGCCGCCGCCCCGGCCCGCACCTCCGAGCTGCGCTTCGCGGCCATGCCGCGCTACGTGGCCCCGCAGCGCCGCCACGAAGTGCGCTTCGAGCTGCAAAGCGCCGGCAGCGGCTTCGCCTTCTACGTCGATACCACCAGCCAGCTCCCCCGCATCCGCTACCAGCGCCTGGAAGATTAGCAGTAGCGTGGACTCTGCGAGTC
>JALYUI010000745.1 GCA_030853845.1 Bacteroidota bacterium
GACTCGCAGAGTCCACGCTACATTTCGCCCTATGCGCCCCTACGCCCTCACCATTGCCGGCTTCGACCCCAGCGCCGGCGCGGGCCTGCTGGCCGACGTGAAAACGCTGGAAGCCAATGGCGTGTACGGCTTTGGCGTATGCACCGCCCTCACGGTGCAGAACGACGTGACGTTTGAGCGCGTGCGCTGGGTGCCAGCCGCCGAAATCCGCGACCAGCTGCGCATTCTGTTCGCTCGCTTTCGGGTTGATTACATCAAAATCGGCCTGGTCGAAAGCCTTTCGCAGCTGCTGAAGCTGGTTGGCTGGCTGAAACACCAGAAGCCGGGCCTGCAAATCGTGTGGGACCCGGTGCTGAAAGCCACCGCCGGCTACGAGTTTCACCCACCGACTGACCGCAACCTGCTCCGCGCCCTGTTCGTCGAAATGGCTCTCATCACCCCCAATCAGCCCGAAATGCTACGCCTCTGGCCTGGCGAATCAGCCGAAACAGCAGCGGCAGCCGTGGCGGCCTACTGCCCGGTGCTGCTGAAGGGCGGGCACGCGGAGGGCGATTTTGCCACCGACGTGCTGCTGGAAGGCGGGCAGCGGCACGAATTCACGGCGGCGCGGCTGGCGCACGGCGAGAAGCACGGCAGCGGCTGCGTGCTGTCGTCGGCGGTGCTGGCGGGGCTGGCGAAAGGGCAGGAGCTGGTGGCGGCCTGCCGGATGGGCAAGGAATACACTACCGCGTTTCTGGCCAGCAACGATTCGCTGCTGGGGTATCATTCTCGCACAGAGTTCACAGAGTTAAAGGAGTTTTAAAACTCTGCGAAACTCTGCGAACTCTGTGCGAAAAAAATCAACCTTATGAATATCAACTCTCTCCACTACATCACCACCAGCCCCGAGGCGGCCGAGCAGGCCTGCCAGGGCGGGGTGCGCTGGGTGCAGCTGCGCGTGAAAAACCAGCCCACTGCCATCTGGAAGCAATTGGCGCTGGACACGCAGGCGGTGTGCCGCCGCCACGGGGCCACGCTCATCATCAACGACAACCCGGCTTTGGCGCAGGAAATCGGGGCCGCAGGCGTGCATCTGGGCCAGCAGGACCTGCCGCCCGACGAGGCCCGCCAGATGCTGGGCGCAGCCTTCATCATCGGCGGCACGGCCAACACCTTTGCCGATGTGCAGCGGCTGGCGGCGGCCGGCGTCGACTACGTGGGGCTGGGGCCGTTTCGCTTCACCCGCACCAAGGAGAAGCTGAGCCCGATTCTGGGCCTGGTGGGCTACGCCGAAATCATGCGGCAGTGCCGGGCAGCGGGCATCAAGGTGGCGGTTATTGGCATCGGTGGTGTGCGGCTGGAAGATGTGGCTGCGCTGCTGGAAACGGGGCTGCACGGGGTGGCGGTGTCGGGCGCTATTGGCGCGAACAAAAATCCAACGACTGCGGCGGAGCTGTTTGTCAACGCTTTAACGGCCGTAAAAGCCATTTAATTATTATGTTAAATCAAAAATTGATTATCGCCGGCCGCGAATTCAATTCCCGACTCTTCACCGGAACGGGCAAATTTAGCTCATCGGTACTGATGGAAGAAGCCCTCGTGGCCTCCGGCTCGGAATTAGTGACGGTGGCCCTGAAACGGGTAGACGTAAATGATGCGGACGACGATATTCTGCGCCACCTCGCGCATCCGCAGCTCCGCCTGCTGCCCAATACCTCCGGCGTTCGCACGGCTAAGGAGGCCGTTTTTGCTGCCCAGCTGGCCCGCGAGGCGCTGGAAACCAACTGGCTCAAGCTCGAAATTCACCCCGACCCCAAGTACCTGCTGCCCGACCCCATCGAAACCCTGAAAGCCGCCGGGGAGCTGGTGAAGCTGGGTTTTGTGGTGCTGCCCTACATCCACGCCGACCCGGTGCTGTGCAAGCGGCTGGAGGAAGTGGGCGTGGCGGCCGTGATGCCCCTGGGCGCGCCCATCGGCTCGAACAAGGGGCTACTGACGCGGGAGTTTCTGGAAATCATTATCGGCCAGAGCAAGGTGCCGGTGGTAGTGGATGCGGGTATTGGGGCACCCTCGCACGCGGCAGCGGCCTTGGAAATGGGCGCCGATGCGGTGCTGGTGAACACCGCCATTGCCGTGGCCGGCAACCCGGTAGCTATGGCCACGGCCTTTAAAATGGCGGTGGAGGCCGGGCGCATGGCCTACGAAGCGCGGCTGGCGGGTGCAGTGACGCACGGTGAGGCGGTGGCCAGCTCGCCGCTCACGGCATTTCTCGACATGTAAAAGTGAGCACGTTACGGAACAGGCCGTCATGCTGAGCTTGCCGAAGCATCTCTACCGCTTCGTTAAATC
>JALYUI010000749.1 GCA_030853845.1 Bacteroidota bacterium
GCCCAGCTGCACCTGCGCAGCCGGTAAAATGGTGAGATGGTAAAATTGTGATGTGACCGAGCCCGCGATGACTTGCAGGGCCGAGCCGGAGAAGAACACCCCGAAGCCGTTGGCCACGAAGCCGCCGTCGTTGGTCCAGTTGCCGTTCAGGTACAGGTTCGAGAGCAGCGTGACGGACGTGGCGTTGTTGAAGCGCAGGTCGAAAAACCGCGTATTCAGGCCGCAGAAGATGGTTTGGGCCGCCGTGCCGTTGAAGTACGTCAGGTAGCCGTTGCCGAGGAACACGCCCGTGCCGCCCCAGTTGCCGAGGACCACGATGGGCTGATTCAGCGACACGCTCACCAGGTTGGTGATGGTGATGTGGTGGAAGGTCGTGTTCACCGAGCCGCCAATCAGCTGGGCCACGTTGCCGATGAAGCTGACGAGGTAGCCATTGGCGAAATAGCCGCCGTTGTTCAGCCAGTTGCCCCACACGCTGATGTTCTGCTGGAGCGTGATGCCCAACAGGTTGCTCCAGGTGACGTGCCAGAACTCGTACACGCCCGTGCCGCTGATGACCTGCGCGCCCGAGCCGCCGAAGATGGCCGTGTAGCCCGTGTACACGCCGCCCACCAGATTGTAGCCGTAGAAGGTGCCGAAGTTGGCGAAGCTGCCCAGCCAGGTCACGTTCTGAATCAGGCGGACGTAGGACCCGCTCCCGATGTTCCAGCCGTAGAAGCTGAGCGCCGTGTAGCCGCCCACCGTCTGCACCACCGTCGAGCCTTCAAACCCGTTGAAATACACCGTGAAGGTGCCGGGGTTGAAGCTGCCGCTGTACAGGTAGTAGTTGCCGGCGATGTAGATGTTGGTGCTCAGGCTCACGCCGGCCGTATTATCCACGTAGAAGTGGTAGAAGTAGGTGGTGGCGTTGGCCGTAATCACCTGCGCCGCGCCGCCCGCAAACCGCACGTAGCAGCCCGTGGTAACACCGCCCACCGTCTGGTAACCGTAGAAGATTCCGGAGTTCACGAAGCCGCCCAGCACGTAGATATTCTGCGTGAGCGTGACGGAAACGGGGTTGTTGAAGGTGACGTTGTAGAAGTTGGTCACCTGCGTGCCGCCGATAATCTGGGCTACCGTACCGGCGAAAATCACCGAGTACGTGCCGCCCACGAACAGGCCGTTGTTAATCCAATCGCCGAGCACGGTGATGTTGCTCACCAGCGTCACGCCCACCGTGTTGGTGATGGTGACGTTGTAGTAGACGCTGGTGCCGCTGCCGCCGATGGTCTGGCCGGTGCTGCCGCCGAACACCACGCCGTAGCTCGCGGCCCCGAAGGTGCCGTTCACCACGAAGTTGTTCAGGAACACGGTGTTGATGCCCAGGTTCACCACCGCGCCGCTGTTCACATACACGCTGTAGAACGTGGTGCTGGACGTGCCGCCGATGTACTGGGTACCGCCCGCGCCGTTGAAGTACACGTTGTAGCCCACGCCGCCCACGAAGCTGCCGTAGTTGTACCAGCTGGCGGACACGTTCAGCACGTTGTTCATCGTCAGGGTCGAGCCGCTGTTGATGTACACGTTGCCCACCTGCAGCGGATTGCTGCCGTAGATGTACTGCACTCCCGAGCCGGCGAAATACCAGCTCGACGTCAGGCTGGCATTCACCGTGCCGTTCACCGTCACGCTGCCGTAGAGGTTGAACAGGCCGTTGTTGGTGAAGGTCGCGCCGCTCTGCACGGTCAGGTTCAACGCCAAAGCCGCCGTGCTGCCCGTGATGATGGGGTAGAGGCTCGCGCCGCTCCCGATAACCACCACGCTGCTGGCGGTGGGCACCTGCCCGCAGCTCCAGTTCGCGCCGTTAAACCAGTCGGTGCTCACCGCGCCCGTCCAGGCAAAGGTGAGCGGGCCAACGGTGAGGTTGCTGCCGTTGTCGGTGCCGGTAGTAGCGGGGTTCGAAGCCAGCACCCGCACGCGGTAGCCGCTGCCGGCCGTCGTGCCCACGGGAATAGTGGCCGCAATGCTGCCGCTGCCCGCCGTCGAGCTGACGGAGCCAATGCTCACCGGCGAGCCGAACGAGCCGCTGGCATCCGAAAGCTGCACGCTGAACACGTTGCCCGCGTTCACGCTGCCGCTGCTTATCGAGTAGGGCACGCTCAGGCCCGCGCCGGGGCAGAACGTGCCGCTCACCGGGCCAGTGGCCAGCACCACGGCCGGAGCCGTGCCCACGGTCACGGTGGTGGTGGTCTGGCTGGTGCAGCTGCCCACCGTCACGTAGAGGGTGTAGGTGCCCGCGTTGCCGCTGGCCGCGTTGGTAATGGTCGGGTTCTGCTGGTTGGAGCTGAAGCTAGGGCCAGTCCAGAAGTAGGTCGCTCCGGCCACCGTCTGGGCGTTGAGCTGAATGGTGGCGCCGAACGTCACGGGTGAGTTCGACGAGGCCACGGCGGCCGGCAGCGTGTTAATGGTCAGGTTCGAGCCGTTGTCGGTGGTGCTGGTCACGGCCGGGTTGTCGCCCGTCAGGCGCAGGCGGTAGCCGCTGCCCTGGGCCGTACCGGCCGGGAAGGTCACCGTCACCGAGCCGCTGCCCTGCCCGCTGAACAGCACCGAGCCGATGCTGACCAGGGCCGCAAACGAGCCGCTGGCATCCGAAAGCTGGGCCGTAATCGTGTTGCCGGCCGCGAAGCTGTTGCCCGTCACCGAGAAGCCCACGTTCAATTGGGTACCGGCGCAGGCGCTGCCGCCAAACTGCGCCATGCTCAGAATGGGCAGGGCCGAGGGGTTCACCGTCACGGCCGTGGCCACGCCGGGGCTCTGGCAGCCGCCCACCGTCACATACAGGGTGTAGCTGCCCGAATTGCCGACGGTGGCATTCGGGATGGTCGGGTTCTGCTGGTTCGAGCTGAAGCCCGGTCCGGTCCAGAAGTAAGTTGCCCCGGCCACCGTGGCGGCATTCAGCTGAATGGTGCCGTTGTAGGCCACCGGCGAGTTGCTGCTCGGAGTGGCCGTGGGCTGGGTCGTGATGCTCAGGTTCGAACCGTTGTCGGTGGTGCTGGTCACGGCCGGGTTGTCGCCCACCAGCCGGATACGGTAGCCCGTGCCGGTGGGGGTGCTGGTCGGAATAGTGGCCACCACATTGCCGCTGCCCTGCCCGGTGAAGGCCACCGAGCCAATCGCGGTGGGTGCGGCAAACGAGCCGCTGGCGTCCGAAAGCTGGGCCGTAATCGTATTGCCGCTGTTGAAGCTGCCCGTGGCCGTGAAGCCGATGTTCAGGCCCGTGCCCGCGCAGCCATTGAAGCCGAACTGGCTCATGGCCAGCACCGGCGGGTAGTTGAAGTTGGTGCTCGAGCAGGCCGTGCCGCCGGGCGTGGTCACGCAAATCTGCCCGGTGCTGCCGCCGTTGGGGGCCACCGCCGTAATCTGGGTGCCCGAGTTCACCGCGAAGCTGGCCGCCGCCACCCCGTTAAACGTCAGGGCCGTGGCCCCGCTAAAGTTGGTGCCCGTGATGACCACCGACGTGCCGCCCGCCCCGCCTGCCGGCGTGAAGCTGATGATGCTCGGCCCGGCGCAGTTGAAGTTGTACGCGCCCGCGCCGCTCAGCACCACGTACTGGCCGGCCGCGTTCTGCACCGCCAGCCGGAATACCCGTGCCGTGGCCGGCGAGGCCAGCGTGCGCGTCACCGGGGTGGTCGTGCCGGCCGTCAGGCTGGCCGCGTAGGTGTCGATGGTCGTGAACGGCCCGGCCGTGGTGGCCGCCGTTTGCACCAGAATAGTGAAGCTGCTGCTGGCACTGGGCGTGAGCTTGTAGCGCAGCTCGCTCACGGTTTGGGCCGTGCCGAGGTCGGCCTGAATTACTCCGCCGTTGTAGATGTAGGGCGAGTTGCCGGTGTTCGGCGCGGCCGGGTCGGTGTTGAAAGCCAGGTCGGGGGTGTTGCCCACCGAGCCGCCGCTGACGTAGCTGCTGGCTGGCAGGCCCGCCGCGAAGTTGGCCGACGAGGCGCAGCCGTTCTTCACGAAGGACTTATTCCAGACCAGGCTCCACTTGCCATTGGCATCGCGCGAGCGGATGAACAGGCGGTGCGCCCCATCAGCCAGGGCGCTGGCATCGGCTGCAAAGCCGAAGCCCGGCAGGTCAGCCGCCGGGGTCACCGGTACGTCGGTGGCGCTGCCGAAGCCGGGGTCGTTGTCGAAGTAATACTCCAGCTTATTGATGTTGGGCGCGGCGGCCAGCACCGGCTCGTAGTAGAACGTCCGCACCGAAGTCAGGCTCCACTTGCCGTTGGCATCCTGGCTGCGCACTTGCAGCGAGTGGAAGCCCGGGCTCACGCTGCCCAGCGGCACGGCCAGGGCCACGCCGCTGATGTCGGTAGCGGCCGTCACCGGCACATCTACCCCGCTGCCAAAGCCGGGGTCAGCATCGAGGAAATACTCCAGCTTCACCACGTTGGGCGCGGCCACGGTTGCGTTGGGCTCATAATAGAAGCTGCGCACGGCGGTCAGGCTCCACTTGCCGTTAGCATCCTTGCTGCGGATGCTCAGGTTGTGGAAACCGGTGCTCACGCTGCCCAGCGGCACGGCCACGGCCACACCGCTAACGTCGGTGGCGGCCGTCACGGGCACATCCACGCCGTTGCCAAAGCCGGGGTCGGTATCGAGGAAGTATTCGAGCTTGGTGACGTTGGGGGCGGCCGTGGTGGCATTCGGCTCGTAGTAAAACGAGCGCCGGCTGGTCAGGCTCCAGGTGCCGGTGGCATCCTGCGAACGCACCCCCAGCAGATGAAAGCCCGTGCCCAGGCTGCTCAGCGACACGGCCACGGCGGCCCCGCTGATGTCGGGGCCGGCCGTCAGGGGCACGCTGATGCCACTGCCGAAGCCGGGGTCCGTATCAATAAAGTATTCCACCCGCGTGATGTCGGGCTGCGGCACCACAAAGTCGGTGGTGCTGATGGCCTGGCCGCTACTGTAGTTGAGCACCACGCGGCCCGTGTGGACCCCGCTGCCTGCTACGGCCGTGAGCTGGGTATTGCCCGAGCCGCCCACTACTGCCACCGAAGTGGCCGTCGCGCCGCCAATCTGCACGCTGGTTACCAGGTCGAGCGCCGTGCCCGTGACGGTGACCGTGGTGCCGGCAGTGCCGGTACCGGGCGTAAACGAGGAAATAGTGGGCACCGCCGCAATCGAGAAATTGCCCGTGCTGCTGCCCGAGCCCTGCGCCGAAGTAGCCGTGATGGGACCCGTGGTAGCACCGGCCGGCACGGTGGCCGTGGCCGTGGTGCCCGTGCCGGTGCTGAATACGCTGGCCGCCGTGCCATTAAAGCTCACCCCCGTCAGGCTGCTGAGGTTGGTGCCGGTCAGCGTCACACTCGTGCCGGCGGCCCCGCTCGTCGGGCTGAAGCTGCTGATGCTGGGCGAAGTCAGGGTAATGCTGTACTTGTTGGCCAGGTAGGCCTCAATCTGGGCCTGCTCGGCCGGCGTCACGGCCCGGTTGTAGATGAGCACCTCCGACAGGTCGCCGTTCAGGCCCGTGTTGGCAATGGCGGTTCCCCGCATGCCCAGGTGCAGCACATCGGCGGCCGCCGGCAGCAGGTTGGCCCCGGTGGTGGCGTAGGCGGTGTTGCCGCCGTTGGTGGCCAGGGTGAAGGCGCTGCCCGCCGTCACGATGTTGCTCAGAATAATAGGCTGCCCAATCGCCGGCGGCACGTCGGCCCCCACGCGGTAGCCACTGCCCGTCAGGCTGCCGTTCGACGCCCGCCGCGCCACGATGATGTCGGCCCCCGAGTAGGTCGAAACCGAGCCCGAGTTATGGTACAGCTCCAGCTGGGAGCCGCCGGCATTCAGCACGCCGATGCGCAGCAGCCCATTCTGGGTCGATTTGCTGACCGCTACCCGGTCCACGGTGAAGATGGACAGGCCCGCCGTCAGGTCGGCGGTGGCTGAGGAGCTGAGTACGTGGCTGGTGCCATTGAAGCGCAGCGTGGGCCGCCCCCCAATGCCGCTGGCCACGAGCAGCGGCTGGTTGGCGGGCACAGCCTGGGCCACGTCGGCGGCGTTGCCGCTTTGGTCGGCCCAGCCGCTCACGTTGCCGCTGGCGTCGGAGGTCACGCCCGCGTCGGCCTCGAAGTGCCGGTACAGCCCGCTGGTCACGGGCACGGGTACCGAACTCACGGGTATGGGGTTGGCCGGCGTGGCAATGTTGTACTTGTTGCTCAGGTAGGTTTCCACCTGCGTTATTTCGGCGGCCGTCAGGGCGCGGTTGTACACAATCAGCTCGGCGTAGTCGCCATTCCAAGGGGCCACCGCAGGAATGTCCTGGCGCGTGCCGACGACGAAGCCGGCAACGCCGCTTTCGGCGGCCATGCCGGCGGGCTGGCTCACTGTTTGGGCCGTACCGTTCAGGCGTAGGCCCAAGACGGTGCCGGGGCCCGCTGAGCGAAACGAACTGATAAACGGCGCCCGAATAGTGGTGCGCTGGTCGGGAATGGTGGCGTTGTTGCCAGCGTTTACCCCGTCGGAATAGACGTAAAACGCGCCGCTGCCGTACCCGAGCTGATACGACATGATGGGGTTGGTGAGGCGGCTGGTGAAGGCCACGCCGCCGTCGCTGGCGGCTACCACCCTTCCCACCACGAACACCGTGTTGGCGCTGCCGTTGGCGCTCAGGGTGGCGGTCGTGTTGTCCAATCGGTCCACGGTGCCATCGGCGGCCCCATCGAAGCGCAGGGCCGGGCGGCCGTTGATGGTGCTGGCCGCCACCAGCACGGGCTGAGCGCCCGAAGTAGCCTGGATGGCGTGGTTGTTCAGGCCGCTCTGGTCGTTCCACGCCGACACCTTGTTGCCGGCGGTGGTGGTCACGCCCACGTCGGCTTTCAGGTGCAGGCGCAGGCTGCTGGTCACAGGCAGGGCCTGGCCGTGGGCCGCGCTGCCCAGCAGGCTCAGCAGCCACAGGGCTGCCAGGCCCGCCCAGGCGCGTGGGTGGCCGGCCCGGTTCCGCGGCTGCGGACCCGTCCGGCGGGAGAATAGCCTTTTCATCGAAAAGTGAGGTTGAATGAAAAGGAATTGCCTAGTTGTTCGAGCGGGTGCTCACGTTCACGTTCAGCGTGTTGCCGCTCACGGTTTGCGAAAGCTGGTAAATGGTTGGAATGGCCGGGATGCCCGCAATGCGGTAGGCAAAGCCCGTGGCCGAGCCGTAGGCCCCGATGTCGATTCCGCCCACGCCCGCGCCAATGGCCGGGCTGCCGGCCTTCAGCTTGTACCAGGCATCGAACTGGCCGGGGCCGGTGGGGGCCAGCACAAACACGCTGGCCACTGGTACGTTGGCGGTGTTGTTGCTCTGGCTGCCCAGGGTGGGCAGGGTAGCCTGGGCCAGCAGGTTGTAGCTCCAGGTGGTGTTGGCCGTGGTGGTGAGGGTGCTGCCGAAGTAGTTGTTGTGGGCCGTGAAGCCGTCGAAGTAAGCATAGCGCAGCACGACGTTGTTGCTGAACTCGCCCGTGAAGCCGGCCCCGCTCACGTTCATGTCGTACTGAATAATATTGTTGGTGATGAGCAGGTTGGTAGTGGCCAGAGCGGTGTTGTAGGAGAGGCTGTACAGGTAGTTCTGCCGAACCACGTTGTTGGTCGTGGTCACGTTGTAGTTCACGTACAGCGTCGCTCCGCTCACGTAGTTGCGCTGAAAAATCAGGTTGCTGGCCCCGAAGTACACGTTGCCCGTTATCAGGCCCGACATGCTGGTGCCGTTGCTGCCCGGGTTGAAAATCACCTGGCCGACCGTTGCCGGAATAATGTTAGCCTGCAAGGCCGGCGGCTGGTTCTCGCTCAGGAAATAGCCCGTCCCCACAATAGTCAGCTGCTTGGTGCAGGTGAGGTTGCCGTAGCCGGTGGTCGAGGGCTCTAGCTGGATAATGTCGCCGCTGGCCGCCGCGTCGTGCGCCAGCTGCACGGTGGTGTAGATGTTGGCACCAGTAATACCGTTGTTGTTGACGCGGCGAATGGTCTGGGCCGAAAGCTGGCCGGCCAGCGCCAGTAGCACGAGAAGGAGGGAAGCGGAGAGGTTTTTCATAAAACGGAACAGAAAAAAATGGATGAATAAGGCCCGGGAATGCCTGTTCCACCGTCTTTTTACAGGTTATGGCAAACAGGCTTTTGCAAGAGTAAAATTGGTTTATGCCTATATGCCCGCGCAATCCGTGCTGTCCCGTAATTTTTTCGTCGTCCGCATCCGTGCTGGCACGGATACCTGTAGCGTGGACTCTGCGAGTC
>JALYUI010000751.1 GCA_030853845.1 Bacteroidota bacterium
ACCCTTCGCATCTCCTCGCGGGGGAATCGGTTAACGAGGAGCCGCGAAGGGTCGCGTCTCTACATCCCGTACCTGAGCTTGGAAACCACTATAAATTAGCCATTAAGGGGTTTTACATCTTATAAACGGTCATACACAATTCGTAAATAATATGGTGTCAAAGGACGTTTTTTAAGCATTACGCGCTATATCTACTGTTCCCTGTATGCACTCTTAACAAACAAACGCCCCCGCCGCTGCTTCAGCGACGGGGGCGTTTCTCTTAGTTTTCTACAGCGGCTATTGCTTCAACTCGTCGGCAATCACGGCCACGGCTTCGGCCAGGGCGGCATCCTTGCGCAGGGGCTTGAGGAAGCGGGCGGTGCGCTTGGCGGCGGTCGAGTCGGCGGCAGCGGGGCGCAGGTCGGCGGGCAGTTGGGCTACTTCGAGGCTGGGCAGGGCGTTCTGGGCGGCGGTTTGCTGTTTGTTGATTTCGCGCAGCTTGAGCTGCTGGGCGCGGAAGGCCGCCAGGTTCAGCGAAAGGCTGGTTTGCTTACGCTGCTCGGTGGCTCGCTGGGCGGCCTCCTCGATGAGGTGGAAGCCGGGGCTGGCGGCCACGCGGGCGGCGCTGGCGGCGCGCAGGGCGTCGAGGCTGGCGGGCACGGTGTTGGTGGGCTGGTAGGCGGCCGGCGCAATCTCATCCCAGGGCAGCGGGTATTCCGACTCCTGCTCGCCCTTGGCGTAGGTGCTCAGGGCATCGGGCAGGGTAATGTCGGGCGTCACGCCCTTAAACTGCGTCGACCCGCCATTCACCCGGTAAAACTTCTGGATGGTGAGCTTGAGCGAGCCCAGCGGCTTGAGGGCCTGCACTTCGGGCGAGTTCACGGCATTATCGAGGTCGAACACCTGCTGCACCGTGCCCTTGCCATAGGTAGTGCTGCCGATGATAACGGCACGGTGATAGTCCTGTAGGGCAGCCGCCAGAATCTCCGAAGCCGAGGCGCTGTACTTGTTCACCAGCACCACCAGCGGGCCGGCGTACTGCACGGCGGGGTCCATGTCGGCCAGCGGCTTGGCCGCGCCCTGGCCGGCTTTCACCTGCACCATGGGGCCAGCGGGCACAAACAGGCCGCCCATGTCCACGGCATCGCGCAGCGAGCCGCCGCCGTTGTAGCGCAGGTCGAGCACCACGCCGGCCACGTTGTCCTTGCTGAGCTTGGCCAGCTCCTTCTTCACGTCATCGGCCGAGCTGCGGCCGCCTTTGCCGTTGAAGTCGGCATAGAACGTGGGCAGGCGCAGGTAGCCGTAGGTGCGGCCGGCCTGCTTCACGAGGGCCGACTGGGCGTAGGACTCCTCAATCACCACCACGTCGCGGATAATCGGAATGACCAGCGTGGCCCCGTCGGGCCGGCGCACCGTGAGGCGCACCTCCGTGCCCTTGGGGCCACGAATCAGCTTCACGGCCTTGTCAAAGCGCATGGCTTCCACGCTCACGGGCTCGGCCGCGCCCTGGGCCACGCGCAGAATCACGTCGCCCACCTTCAGCTCGCCCTGCCGGAACGAGGCCGAGCCGGGTACGATGTCGACCACTTTGAGGTGGCCCTCATCTTCCTGCAATTGCGCGCCGGTGCCTTCGAGGCGGCCGCTCATGCTGATGTCGAAATTGTCGCGGGCAATGGGGGCGAAATAGTCGGTGTGGGGGTCGTAGGTGTTGGCAATGGCCTCGGCGAAGTTGGCGAGGCGGTCGCTGGCATCGGTTTGCAGCAGGTCGGCAAAGACTGAGTCGTAGTATTTGAGCACGCGCTTGCGGGCTTCGGCTTCGAGCTGGGCGGGGGTGCGGACGGCAGCCGTGATGGTGGCGGCCGAGGCGGCCACTTTGGCAGCGGCCAGGGGCTTGTCCTTTTTCTTGGCCTCGTCATCCATGAGCTCCGAGAGGCGGGTCATGGTCTGGTATTTCAGCATTTTGCGCCACTGCTCGCGCTGTTCGGCGGGCGTAGCGGCGTAGGTCGATTTGGCGGGGTCGGTTTCCCAGGTTTCGGCCACCGTGAAGTCGAAGGGCTTGGCCAGCAGCTCGCGGTAGAGAGTTTGCAGCTCCAGGGTGCGCTTGCTCACCAGGGTGCCGGTGGCATCCAGAAACTCGTTGGTGCCGGCGCGCAACTCGTCATCAATCCGGGTGCGGTACTGGGCAAGCTGGGCCACTTCGGGGGCCAGCAGCAGCTGCTTGTTGCCATCAATACGCTTGAGGTAGAGGTCGTAGACGCGCTGCGAGAACTGGTCATCGAGCTTCTCGGGCTGGTAGTGCAGCTGGGTCAGGCCCTGCATCATCACGCCCAGCACCACCTGGTCGCGGGTGGGTGGCCCCTGGTACACCGAAAAAGAGGCCAGTCCCAACAGGGCCAGCACGGAAGTAGAATACAGGCTAAGCTTCAATCGGGGAAATGTCATGCGCATGAAAGAAAAAGTCGGGAGAGAAGATGGGCAAGGTAGCACCGGCGGGTACGTGGCCGCCCCGCCGTTACCGGGCCGCTGCCGCTGGCTAACCACAATCAGGCCGGAAATAGCTCCCTCATAGTCGTTAAATTATAGTTGAAGGTTGCGGCTGGCAGCGGGGCTCAGTTTGGCGCGGATTTGTAGCGCCAGCCGCCTCACAACCCCAGCGTCAGCTGGCGGCCGGGTACCTCCCCACCCGCTTCAAGGTTGGAAAGTGTGACGCCCAGCAGGCGCACGCCCAGCGGCAGCGCGCCCAGCCCCTCCACCAGCTCGCGGGCGAAGCGGGTCAGAGTAGCCGCGTCGGGCACGGGGGCCACGCTGCTGCGGCTGCGGGTAATCTGGCGGAAGTCGGCGAATTTCACTTTCAGGGTGAGGGTGCGGCCACGGGCGCCGCTGCGCTCGCACCAGGCCCACACGTCGTCGAGCAGGGGCGGCAGGGCGGCCAGCAGCTCGGGCGGCGTGGCCAGGTCCTGGGCGAAGGTGGTTTCGGAGCCCACCGACTTGCGCACGCGGTCGGGCACCACGGGGCGGTGGTCTTCGGCGTGGGCAATGGCGTGGTAGTAGCGCCCGGCCTTGCCGAAGTGCTGGGTCAGCAGCTCCACCGGCTGCCCCCGCAAATCGGCCCCGGTGAACACGCCCAGCTGGTTGAGCCGCGCCGCCGTGACCGGCCCGATGCCGTGGAACTGCCCCACGGCCAGCCCCGCCACAAAGTCCAGCCCCTGTGCGGGCCGCACCACAAACTGCCCGTTGGGCTTGCGATAATCCGAAGCCAGCTTGGCCAGAAACTTATTGTAGGAGATGCCCGCCGAGGCCGTGAGCCCGGTTTCGGCCAGAATGCGCGCCCGGATTTCCCGCGCAATCTGGGTGGCCGACTCCAGGCCCTTGAGATTCTCGGTCACGTCGAGGTAGGCCTCATCGAGCGAGAGCGGCTCAATCAGCGGCGTGTAGTCGGCGAAAATGGCGTGAATTTGCCGCGATACTTCCTTGTACACGGCGAAGCGCGGCGGCACAAACACCAGTTCGGGGCACAGCCGCCGCGCCGTGGCCGAGGGCATGGCCGAGCGCACCCCAAACTGCCGGGCCTCGTAGCTGGCCGCCGCCACCACGCCCCGCTCGCGCGAGCCGCCCACCGCCACCGGCCGGCCGCGCAGTTCGGGCGCGTCGCGCTGCTCCACCGAGGCATAGAAAGCATCCATGTCGAGGTGGATGATTTTGCGGATGGCGGCGGGGTTCACGGGAGTTTCCTGGGCAACGAACAGACGCCCGAAGATACCGGCCTCCGGTGGCTTCGGCCCAACCCAAACGACCGTTTGCGCTAACCATTGCGCAGCTAGTTGCCTGGGATTCACTAACGTCTGTTTGCCATTGACGAAGCTCTTTTTTCAGTTGTGCCCCTGGGCGTGGTTTTGTTTTCGCGTTTTTCGGGCCTTAACTTGGCTCTTTATTCAGACAAAGAGAATTGAGGCGAGCCGGGAAGTGGAATCTGCGATTGTAGTCAATGGGGTGGGTTTCCCAACTTTTAACTGGGCAAGCGAATGCCTGAATTGTGTACATTAAGCAAATGTTAACACAAAAATAATCTTATTAAATATTTTCTTATTGCAAAATGTTTTGTTACGTTTGAATTACCAAACTTTGTGGGGTGGCGGAACTGGCAGACGCGCTAGCCTATCTCGCTAGTAAAATTAGAGGTTCGAGTCCTCTCTCTACAGCAAAGTCCCGGTCGTACCAACGGCCGGGACTTTTTCGTACCGATTGCCGCCGGCCGCTGAAATTGTCGCCGCTCAAGTACCCCGGGAAGGTGCCGGTTTCCGACCCGGCCCAAAGCGCCAGCGGGTTCATTTTCGGGTTATGCCGCCGCGTGGCATTTAGCATGGGGCGAATTCAATTGAATGGGTTAACGTGTAGCACCAAAGGCCGCGTTTAAGGACGGCCATTTCGATAGGTCTCAAGTGGCTTCGTAGCTTGGCGGCCCCGTTGCGGAAGCAGGCTGTTCAGGCCGGGCCGGAGAAATCTCCGAAAAACCCGCCGAGCCGGATTTTAAATAGCCATTTACCTCTTAATTTCAACTGCCTTACCCTACCCCAATTGGAAATAGCGCGCGACTTTTCGGAGCTGGACCTGCTGCGCCGCCTCATAGAAGGCGACGAGCGGGCCTTCGATGCCCTGTTCCGGCACTACAGCGCGCTGGTGTACCGCTTCAGCTACGGCTATTTGAAATCGCGCCCCGATGCCGAGGAGATTGTGCAGGAGTGCTTTTTGAAAATATGGGAGCGGCGCGCGCAGCTGCGCGACGACCTGCCGCTGAAGGCCTACCTCTTCACCACGGCCCACCACGCCATCCTCAACCAGCTGCGCCGGCAGCAGAAGCGGCAACGTTTCGAGCACTACAGCGCCGGCTTACTGCCCGGGCAGGTGGGCAACGAGGCCGAGTTCAGCGAGTTGGAGGCCCTTTACCAAGCGGCGCTGGAGCAGCTGCCGCCCAAGCGCCGCGAGATTTTTATCCTGAGCCGGCAGCAGGGCCTCTCCTACCCCGAAATTGCCGGGCAGCTCAACCTGTCGGTGAAAACCGTGGAGGCCCAGATGACGCAGGCGCTGAAGTTTCTGCGCAGCTATTTCCAGGCCCACGGCGAAAGCATGGTGGCGCTGCTGCTGTGGCTGGCCATTGCCAGCAATTAAAACTGTATCGTGGACTCTGCGAGTC
>JALYUI010000766.1 GCA_030853845.1 Bacteroidota bacterium
GACTCGCAAAGTCCACGCTACTGCTGCTCGTAGCTGAGCACGACCACGCCGGTGCTGGTCGTCACGGTATTCGTGAGCTTGAAATCGGAACCAATATTCGACTCGAACAGGCGCTTGCCCTGGCCCAGCACCGTCGGAAAAATCATGAGGCGGTATTCATCAATTAAGCCGTGCTGGCGCAGGTATTCGCTGAACTGGCCGCTGCCGTAGATGAGCAAATTATGGCCGGGCTGCTGTTTGAGGGCGGCCACCGCCTCAGCCACGTCGCCTTGCAGGATTTCGGCGTTCCACTCAGCCGTGGCCAGCGTGCGGGAGGCCACGAATTTGGGCAGGCTGTTCATGCGGTCGGCAAATTGCTCCTCGTCCTTCATGGTAGGCCAGGCGGCAGCAAAGCTCTGGTACGTGACGCGCCCCAGCAGCAGCGCGTCGCAGCCGAAGTTCAGGTCGTGCTGGAGCTGGGCCAGCTCCTTATTCCAATAGGGCGCGGTCCAGGCCGGGTTTTCCATCACGCCATCAAGGGTGAGGTATTCGGCGGCAATTACTTTTCGCATGGCGGTAAATATTGCTTAACTGCCTGCGGGACGCTGAAAATTAAACAGCCAGTTGATACCGAACTGGTCGGTGAGCGCCCCGTATTTGCCGCCCCAGGGCATATCCGCCAGCGGGTCGACGATGGTGCCACCTTCGCCCAGCCGGGCAAAGGCCGCGTCGATTTCGGCATCGTTGTCGAAGTGCAGGCTCATTTTCACATTGTTGCCTTCGTGCAGCGGCCGTCCCATACCGCCGGCATCGGAAGCCATGATGATGAAATCCTGGGTAGTGAGCGTGCCGTGCATAATCTGGTCGTGCGTTTCGGGCGGCATGTTGGCGGCGGCGGGCGAGTCGCCAAACCGCATCAGGTCGAGCTCGCCACCCAGGCAGCTTTGGTAAAAGGCCAGCACTGCGCGGCTGTTGCCCTTGAAGGAGAGGTAAGGACTGAGATGTATCATCTGCGTAAGGGATTAGGTGAATATGAGAGTGAATGGGGAGAAAAAAAAGCCATGCTGCGCATTCTGCTGACGTTCTGCCTTCGCCGCTATGCTGCCGCCAAAGCACCAGCCGTTGCGCCAGCAGCGGCGCGGCCATCAAGCGCCCGGAAGCGCTGCCAGAGCGCATAGTAGCCGAACAGCCCCGCCAGCATAACCAGTGCCGGAATCATTCCTGTCAGGCCCAGGCCGGCAAAAGCCCCCGACATGGCCGCGCCGATGAAATTGATGCAGAAGCCGGCGAAGGCCCACTCCTTGAGCGTGCGGTAGCGCGGCTGGAGCAGCGCCAGTGCCCCCAGCACCTTGGCCGTGCCCACAATCGTCAGCACATAGAGCGGGTAGCCGAGCTGGCGCATGGCGTCCTGGCCGTGCGTTTCGCCGGCCAGTCCGGCGAGGCCGTCGGCCAGCATCAGCAGGCAAAAAAGGGCCGTGAGCAGCCAGTAAAGCACAATGGTGGTACGAGGTTTCATCAGGGAGAAGGGGAAAAGGTGCAACGAAAAGGAGGAGGTAAACCCGGGATGCCGGCCGGTGACGACGCAGGGGATGCTAAAATTATTGACTCCTAATTTGTTTAGCAAATGTATTAGCCGAATCTTTGCGCCAACAGGGGCAATTGCGGCGAAATAACGGGCCGAATGCGCCATCACCTCCATGTATAGTTGAATGATGAAGCACGTTGTTATTCTGGTGCCGGCCGGCGATGTGGTGGTTGGCAGCATCGAAGGCCCGCACAAGGTGCTGAGCCAGGTAAATTCCTTTCTGGCCGCCGCGGGCCAACCGCCCGCTTTCCACATCGAGCTGGTGGGCCTCACCCGCGACAGCACCTTCAACGGCGGCCTGTTCACGCTGCACGCCCACCGCACCATTGCCGACGATTTCCGCCCCGACCTCATCCTGATTCCGGCCCCGCACGGCGACCTGGCCGAAGCCGTCGTTCTCAACCAGTCCTTTCTGCCCTGGATTCGGGCGCAGCACGCGGCGGGGGCCGAAGTGGCCAGCCTGTGCCTGGGAGCCTTCGTGCTGGCCGCCACCGGGCTGCTCGACGGCCGGCAATGCGCCACGCACTGGCTGGGCGCGGCGCAGTTTGCAGCCATGTACCCGGCCGTGCACCTGGTGCCCGAGCAGGTCATCACCGACGAGCGGGGCCTGTACAGCAGCGGCGGGGCCTATTCCTACCTCAACCTGGTGCTCTATTTGGTGGAGAAGTACGTGAGCCGCGACATGGCCGTGGCCTGCGCCAAGGTTTTTCAGATTGACATTGGCCGCCGCAGCCAGTCGCCCTTCGTCATCTTCCGGGGCCAGAAAGACCATGCCGACGAGCCCATTCGCAAAGCCCAGGAGTTTATCGAGCAGCACTTCACCGATAAGCTTTCCGTCGACGATTTGGCGGCCCAAAGCTGCCTGAGCCGCCGCAGCTTCGAGCGCCGCTTCAAAAAAGCCACCAGCAACACCGTAGCCGAATACGTGCAGCGCGTGAAAATTGAAGCTGCCAAAATGAGCCTCGAATCGTCGCGAGACAACGTGAACGAGGTGATGTATGCGGTGGGCTATGCCGATGCTAAGGCCTTCCGCACGCTGTTCAAGCGCATTACGGGCGTGTCGCCGCTGGCCTACCGCGACCGATACAGCCGCCACGGGCCGGCGCTGGCGGCGTAAGCGCCAGGTAGCAGGCCCCGATGCGAGGTGAAGACGCCCGTTTACGGTTCCTTATACATCAAGCCGGATTTTATTCAACGGCGAAGAGCAAACTGCTATTTTAAGCGATTTAAGTCGCATACTTCGGAACCCTAGCCCCAGCGGGACGGCATATCGGTAGTCAATCCCGCTGATTGCTGTTTTTAAAGCCCCAGCGGGGCGACACTTGTGCAAGAAATATTGCCCCACTGGGGCTCTAACGTTCTTTTTAGTGGTTCTGCTACCGATATGGTGCCCCGCTGGGGCCAAGGTTCGGTAGTCCGCAGCTTGGACAAGCAGTCACTCATAAGTAACCGTTATGCAGAGCATTCTGTATGAGCAATTAACAGCCAGGCTATTCGCTTTTGGTGCCGCAGCCGGGGCAGAACTTCTGTTCCGGGGTGAGGGCTTCGCCGCAGTTGGGGCAGTGGCGGGGCTGGGTTTGGGCGGTGGCGGGCGCGCCGCAGCTGGCGCAGAACTTCTGGCCGGGCGCGAGCTTGGCCTGGCAGCTTTGGCATTGCAGTACGGCGTCGCGGTTCAGGAAATCGAGGTGCTGGGTATAGTCCTGAGCGCGGGTTTTGGTCTGAATCTGCTCGCGGGTGGCCTGGGCCTGCTGGGCGCGCAACTCCTCCTGCTCGTCGGGAGCGCAGTCTTCGCAGAGGCCGGCGCTGTGGTTCCAGCAGGCATCGGGGCACACCCAGTGGCCGCAGCGGGTGCACTGCTTGAACTGCTCCTTGCCCTCGGCCACGGCTTTCTCGAAGGCTTCGTCGTGGGCCTTGCCGCCCACGGCCCGCTGAATGTGGTAGGCCGCATTCTCGGCCCCGCCGAGGCCGCCGAACAGGTTGCTGGCGGCTTGCAGCAGGCTGCCCGCAATGCCCACGGCGTTGGGCTGGTAGCGCGACATGTAGCCGTTGCGGCACTTGTCGCAGTGAAACTTGAACTGGTAGCCTTTGTCAGTCGACAGGTCGTCGTAGTTGGCTACAAACTGAATCAGGGAACTCATGCGAGAGGTGGAAGTGTGAGCTGCAAATATGGCGATTCGGTAATTGAAATGAACACCGCATGCTGGCCCGCGCATAAAAAAAGGCCCCGCCAGCAACTGACGGGGCCTTATCAGTGGTCGAAGACTTTCCGCTGTTAGAACGTCACGCGCAGGCTGATGGCCGCGTCGTTGTAGAAGCCGGTGTAGCCGTGGAATACTTCGAAGAAGGGCTTGTAGTCGATACCCACCACGAAGGGCAGATCGGGCAGCTTGTATTCGAGGCCGGCAATCAGGTCGGCCCCAATGGCGACGTAGGTGTTTTGGTCGTAGTAGTAGCTATCGGCGTAGTATTTGCCGTTTTTGTCCCGGCGTAGGTACACATCGTCGTTGCGGCCGTTGTAGTAAAATCGGTCGTCGGCGAAGTAATATCGACCCTGGTAGGCCCCGGCATGAAAACCGGCACCGTAGTAGAACTGAAGACCTTTAATGTCGGCTACGCCTATGTGCTTCTCGCCCAGAATGGTAAGGCGCCCGCCGTGGGCGGCATATTCCGTTGTCAGCAGGCCCTCGATGGCCACGCCGTTCTTGCCGCTCAGAAAGTGCTTGATGGTGAGGCCCGACGAGTAGCCGCCGCCGCGCAGACCGATGCCGGTATTGTAGCCGCTGCTGCTGCCGGAGCTGCTACTGCCGCTGCTTTTCTTTTTCGATTGCGCATTGGCGGCCAGCACGGGCAGCAGGAGCAGCAGGAGGGTAGTAATACGTAAATACTTCATAAGGAACAATGGTTTTCAGGGTCTAAGTAAGCTGCCGCACGGCTTGGCGCGGGTCAGAAAGCGATGGGCGCAAAAGCAGTCTGGCAGTCGGGTTTTGCCCGGCGCGCCGAAGGTTGGGTAGCCGGCCTAAGCGCCCGTGGGAGCGAGGCGTACCACCAGTCCGTCGGTGCGGGGCGTCAGGCGAATCTGGCAGCTCAGGCGCGAGCCTTCGAGCACCACGGGCAGGGTTTCGAGCATGTCGAGTTCGGCATCTTCGGGCTCGGGTAGGGCCGGGCCAGCCAGTACCTCCACGTGGCAGGTGGCGCACAGGGCCATGCCCCCGCAGGTAGCCTGAATGTCGTAGCCATCGGCCTTGAGCACCTCCATCAGACTCAGCCCCATGTCGGTGGGCGCAATGATTTCGCGCCGCTGGCCGGGCGCTTCTTCAACGTAGATGCGGATGTCTTCTTCCATAGAAATGAATGAAGAATGAGGAATGGGAACAGCTGAACGGTCAACTCCTCATTCTTCATTCTAGATTTACATAGAGGGTGCCCCGTTCACGGTGGTGTATTTGAGGGTGTACTTCTTGTCGGGGAAGATGTACTTGAACGCGCCCTGGCACATGAGGGCGGCCTCGTGGAAGCCGCAGAGAATGAGCTTGAGCTTGCCAGGATACGTATTGATGTCGCCGATGGCGAATACGCCGGGCAGCGAGGTGCTGTAGTCGAGGGTGTTCACCTTCACGGCGTCGTTCTCAATTTCGAGGCCCCACTCGCCGATGGGGCCGAGCTTGGGCGTAAGGCCAAACAGCGGGACGAAGGCATCTAGCGGCACGGTCTGGACGGTGCCGTCGTTACCGGTGATGGTGACTTCGGCCAGCTTGCCGTTGCCGTGCAGGTGCGTAACGTTGGAGCTGAGCACGAGCTTGATTTTGCCGGCCTCGGCCAGCCTCTGCACCTTTTCGGCCGAGTCGGCCGCGCCGCGGAAGGTGGTGCCACGGTGCACGAGCGTCACGTCGGAAGCCACGTTGGCGAGGAAGTTGGTCCAGTCCAGGGCCGAGTCGCCGCCGCCGGCAATCACGATTTTCTGGCCGCGGAAGTTTTCGGGGTCGCGCACCATGTAGTGCACACCCTTGCCGCCCTCAAACTGCTCGAGGTTTTCGACGGCCGGCTTGCGCGGCTCGAACGAGCCCAGGCCGCCGGCAATGGCCACGGCTTTGCAGTGAATCTCGGTGCCATCGGTGGTGAAGAGCTGAAACGAGCCGTCATCCAGCTTGCTGAAGTGCTCCACCCGCTCGCCCAGTGAGAAAGTAGGGTGGAAGGGCGCAATCTGCTTCATCAGATTGTCGACCAGCTCGCCGGCCAGAATCTCAGGGAAGCCCGGGATGTCGTATATCGGCTTCTTCGGGTAAATTTCGGACAGCTGCCCGCCGGGCTGCGGCAGGGCATCGACCACGTGGCAGCGCAGCTTAAGCAAGCCCGCCTCAAACACCGCGAACAGGCCCACCGGGCCGGCCCCGATGATGCAGATATCAGTTGAAATCGTATCGGACATATAATGCAATATGGGCCGCAACCGGCACCAACGTAAAAACGGCCACAAAGGTACGCCCCCGGCCGGGGCCGCCAATGGCCGCCCGGCTTATAACCGCCGGACCGCGTAAATCGTTGGGTGCGATGGGGGAGGAGCGTTGGGTGGACCGTGGGGGAACAGAATGATTAAAAGCGCGTCATGCAGAGCGAAGCATCTTGCCCGCTACCACTAATCAATAACGCCCTTACATCAGGAAGTAGTGACTGCGGGCAAGATGCTTTGCCGCGCTCTGCATGACGTTCTTTTCCACATAATATCGTTGGCGATGTTGCTACAGGTAATCCAGGAAGTGCGCGGCTTCCCAGATGCTCAGAAACTGACGCACCGGCATGGCATGGGCCGTGGTTACTTCGTCGCTGAGGCGGCGGGTGGGCAGGCCGGGTACGTGCACCTCGGCCACCATTCCTACTTGCTGCTGCACCAGCAGCAGCTCCACGGCCTGAAAAGTAACGAGTAGGTCGGGGTTCACCTGGTTTACTACCTGCATGTCGCTCAGAATGTGGAAGCCGGGGCGCATCTCCGCCAGGGCGGCCCGCCAGTCGGCCAGGTAGTGCGGCAGGGTGGCCGCCGTTTGCATCGGCCCGAAATTCTGGTAAAAAATGCGGTTGCGCGCCGGTTCAACCCCCAGTTGGTATTCGGAACGGAGCGCGATGAGTCGCATAGGCAAGTAGAAAGGAGCAGGCAAACTTAGCATTTTCAGCGTTAGTCGCTGACCAGTTATAAAATACATATTCCAATTTTATTTTGAATTTTAGCAATTGGTTATAATTCCCCGGCGGTTATGTCAGCTGTCTGACTGGCCGTAAATACTGTGCCGGGTTGGTGCAGATGTACCAGGCGCGAAGTTCCGGCGTTTAACCGGCCGGTTTTCGGCCGCCGTGCGATTCGTTGCGTAATGCCTATACTTCGGCCCAGAACTTTGCCCCGAGCTTCCCTATGCCCATTTCCGATTCCGGACTCCGGCCCGTGCCGCGCCTTTTTCGTCGTTTCCGGCTCGCCGGAGCATTCTTTGGAGCCGCCGCGCTGTTGAGCGCCTGCGGCTCGGAGCCCACCGACACCACCGTCGGCAAACCCACCAAAGGCGCGAAAGCGCCCGCCGCTACCGAAGCAGCCACTCCGCTCAAGGTGAATGTTTTTTTGGAATATTCGGGCGGCATGAAGGGTTTCGTACCCCGTGGTGGTGCCGACAAGCCGGCCACCGAGTTTCAGCAGCGCATTGGTGCGCTCATCACCGAAACCCAGGTGAGCCCGGCCGTGGCCGAGCGCAAGTACTACCTCTGCGAAAACACCACGCCCCGGCCCGTGAAGTTTCAGGAGCTGCGCGATGTGGTGCAGGGCGAAGTCAACCAGGCCGCTCTGGGCACCGAGCTGCCGCAGATGCTGGAAGGCATTCTGGCCCTGCCCCAGGCCACCGAGCAGGTAAGCGTGGTAATTTCGGACTTTATCTACGGGCCGGCCCGCAAGTCTGATTTTTCGCAGCTGCCCAACCTCATTCGCACTGCCATCGCGCCCGTGAGCCGGCAGCAGCTGGCCGTGGCGGTATTCGGCGAAACCTCGCACTTCTACGGTAGCTACTTCCCGGCGGTGAAAACGCCCGTGCAAAAGCGTACGCTCAACGGCGAGAAGGTGCCTTACTACGTGTGGGTAATTGGTCCGCCCGCGCAGGTGGCGCGCTTCGCGGCCGAAGTATTTAAGAACGCGCCGGCCCAACAGGCTTTCTTCGGTCTGCAAACCAAAACGCCGGCCTTCGCCCCTCTGCTGGTGAAACTAACCGACCCCAAGCTGAAACCCAGCGGCAGCGTGTACGGCGAGGATAATGGCCTGACCCTGAAAGTGTCGGACGACCCGGCCGAGTTTACGGCCGGCCTGAATCTGAAAGAATTGCCCGCCGCCTGGCAGCAACCGGCATTTTTGGCCCAACATCTGCTGGTGCGCCTGCCCAACGGCCAGGCCAGCCTGCTGCCCAACTCGGTGCGCCTCCTCACCGACGATGAGCAAAGCGGCCAGCCCGTGCTGGCCCCCTATACCCACGTGCTGCGCCTACGGGTGAGCAAGCTGGCGGCCCCCACCGCCACGCTCACCCTGTTGCTGCCCGCCCCGGAAACGCCGGACTGGGTAGCGGCCTGGAGCACCACCAACGACAACCTGCCCGCACCCCGCACCTTCGGCCTCGACCAGTTGCTGGCCGGCGTCCGCCAATCGTATCCCTCGCCGCTGCCGCCCGTCTTCACCGTGCAGCTGCCGCTTAAAAATGACAAATAATAGATTGGTGCTTGGTGCACAGCGCTTGATGCTTGGAAAAATTTCTCTAAGTACGTAGCGTTAGAAACCAGGCACCAGGCACCAGGTACCAAAAACCAAGCACCAAACAAATGCAAACCTTCTTCACCAGCCTGTACTCGGCGCTGATTTCCATTTTCCAGAGCCAGCGCCCCGCCGACTACGGCCTCTACAAAACCGACCTGTTTTCGCTCGTGGGCTGGAGCACGCTCGGCGTGAGCCTGCTGCTGGTGCTGGCCTTCTACTACGTGTTCAACTCGGCGCTTCGCACCGGCATGTTCCGGACCCCGCACTGGGCTCTCACCCTGGCGCTGGCAGCCGGCCTGGGCGTTTTCATGGCCAACAGCCTCAGCAAAAGCCACGGCGCGGAAGTGAGCAGCTACCTCGGCTATTTCATGGTCGTCAACATGCTGGTGGCGGCCCTGTGGTTTCTACTGCTGTCGGTGCTGCTGAAGCGGTGGAGCACGTATGCGCGCACCACGCCGTTTGTGGGGCCATTTTAAGGGAATTATGAATTATGAGTTATGCATTATGGACCGTTTTAAGTCCTGATTATCAACTCATAATTTTTAATTCATAATTCATAATTAGACAAAATGTCCAAACTATTCATCTTTGCCGTGGGCGGCACCGGAGCCCGCGTGCTGCGCTCCCTCACCATGCTGCTGGCCTCCGGAGTTCGCATTCCGAACTGCGACCAGGTGGTGCCCGTCCTCATCGACCCCGACACCCAGAACGGCGACGTGACGCGCACCGTGGCCTTGCTCAAGCGCTACGCCCGCATTCACGAAGCCCTGTACGGCGACGGGCAGAAGGAAAAAACCGGCTTCTTCAGCCAGCCGCTGAATACGCTGGCCCACCTGAACACCAGCGGCGGCGGCGAGGAGCTGCGCGACTCGTTCGTGTACGACTTCGGCGGCATCAGCCAGCCCTTCCGCGACTACCTCAAATACAACGACCTCTCGGTGGAAACCCAGGGCCTGGTCGACT
>JALYUI010000017.1 GCA_030853845.1 Bacteroidota bacterium
CGTTGGAACGACCGGCCCACGCGCGGACTCGCAGAGTCCACGCTACAAGCGCGGCCAAGGGGCGCTATCTTGCAGCATGTCGCGCATTTCTAAGCTATTATTCGCCTTACCCCTACTGGGGTTGTCCGCCTGCTTCCAGCTGCGCGAGCCCGAGCCCGCCGCGGCCACCAGCGAATGGATTCAGCCCACCCAGATTGACATTCTGCTCAGCAACTTCGTCACGGCGGTGCAACGGGTGAATGTGGCCAACTACGAGCGCACCTTCAGCGGCCCCAGCTACCGCTTCGTGCCCGACCCCGGCAGCGCCGGCTCCTCGCCCGGCCTGTTTGCCAACTGGAGCGTGCCTGAAGAAACCACCTATTTCAGCAGCCTGCGCCGGCGTACGGTGACCACCACCACCAACACGCTCACCCTCAGCAACCGCAGCGACCAGCTCTTCACCACCGATTCAGCCGAGGTTTCGGCGCTCTACGTGCTCAAAATCACGCAACAGGACACGGCCTTTCACGCCGGCGTGCTCCAGGGCAACCTGCGCCTGGTGGTGCGGCGGCGCAACAACGAGTGGCGCATCGTGGCCTGGCGCGACCAGCGCACCACCCCCGGCCTATGCTGGACGGATTTGAAAAAGTATTTCAGCTCACACTGAGATGCGGCAGAGCAAAAAAGAACGTCATGCTGAACGCAGTGAAGCATCTCTACCGCGCAACTAATCCAATCGCAAGGATTTACTGTTGCGGTAGAGATGCTTCACTGCGTTCAGTATGACGTTCTAAACCGCGTATATTTAGCCTTCCATGAAGCTGTTGCCGCGCCCGTCATTCCCAACCTTGCTCCTGGCCGCCATCGGCCTGCTGCTGACGGTGCCCGCCTGCAACCCTTTCGCCCCGGCCCTCGACGAGGTACCCACCGACCAGAACGAGCTGCTGGGCAACCCCATCAACGTGCGCGGCTTCTTCGACCGCTTCCGGGCTGCCTACCAGCTGCGCGACTCCACCCTCTATGGGCGGCTGCTGGCCCCCGGCTTCCGCTTCACCTACCACGATTTCGCCGCTAACCTCGACCGCTCCTGGACCCGCGACGTGGATGCCAACACCACCTACCGCCTGTTCCAAGCCGCCCGCTCCACCAATCTACAGTGGACGCAGTACCTGCCCAGCTCCGACACCCTGACCACCGACACCCTTGCCACGGTGGAACGCTCGTTCCTGCTCACCATCGAGCAGCGCGACAACGAGCGGTTTTCCGGCGCGGGCACCGCCCGGCTGGTGCTGGTGCGCAAAAACCGCAACGACCCCTGGCGCATGCGTAGCTGGTACGACCGGAGCGAGTTTTAAGAGTAGCCGGATTTCGGCTACTGCACAAATCGGAAAGTGGCACGAATGGTATCAACGGCAATTGGACCCAGTGCGTACAGGTAGACGGTCGAATCTTGTAGCGTCTGGCCACCAGCCCCCACCCGCCGGAGCGTTGCCGACTCACTCATAGCAGCCACCCAGTGTCCGCCGCGCCTGATGACTGTGTCCAGAGAGTTAGTTCTGAGCTTCCACCCAGCTCCTATTATCAACTGCTGAAAACGGGTGCTCCGAACTTGCAGTCGCAGTAGAATCACCATATTCTGGTCCGGATAAAAATCTACGGTATTTTTTTGCCCAATTCCAATCTGATAGGTTCTCAGGCTATTGCCCAGGGCAGTTATGGTCGAACCAATAGTAGACCAGGGCAGAAAATCCAGCCTGCGGTCCGTGTATTCAGGGTCGCATGATATGGCATAGTATAGCCCTTTCTTGTTATAAAAGCTAAAACTATACTTGCCATCAGCATCGGTTCGGGCTGACGCAATGGGAGTAGTGAATGAAGGCCCATAAAAGCTGGTGGAATAAGGCTCCACGACCATTGGAATCCCAACAAACGGAACCTTATCTGAATGGCGAAGCACCCGGCCTTCCACTAACGTCAGTTGGTCGGGCGCAGCCGTATTCTCACAACCATCTAATACGAAGCTGAGGAGAATAGCCCATAAAAATTGAAATTGCAGCCGGTTTTTCATAAGTTGAGTTAACCAAATATACTACTCTAAATAGACGTGCCATTTACGAGTACGGGTTTCCTAGCGCAGTTCTTCCGGTGCGGCCCTCTATCTTCCCGGCTTCATTAACTCCGCTTCTATGACCGAACCCCAACCCGACCAGCCGCACTTCAAGCGCGCCATCAACCTATTCGACGCCATTATGCTCGTTACCGGCAGCATGATTGGCTCGGGTATCTTCATTGTGTCGGCCGATATTGCCCGGCAGGTGGGCAGCGCCGGCTGGCTGCTGGTGGTGTGGCTGCTCACCGGCTTCATCACCATGGCCGGAGCCATCAGCTACGGCGAGCTGGCCAGCATGTTCCCGAAGGTGGGCGGGCAGTACGTGTACCTGCGCGAAGCCTTCGGCAAGCTCACTGCCTTCCTCTATGGCTGGACGCTTTTTCTGGTGATTCAGACCGGCGTTATCGCGGCTGTCGCCGTCGCCTTCGCCAAGTTCACGGGGGTGCTCCTGCCCTTTTTCAGCGTGAAAAACGTGCTGTTTCACGCCGGCAGCTTCGAGTTCAGCAGCGTGCAGCTGCTGGCCATCATGCTCATTATTGCCATCACGGCCCTCAATGCGCAGGGCGTGCGCACCGGCAAGCTCATCCAGAACGTGCTGGGCAGCACCAAGCTTATCGCGCTGGCGCTGCTCATCATCTTTGGCGTGGCGCTGGGCCTCAACCACGAGGCCATCGCCGCCAACTTTGCCGACCTCTGGCACGCCACCCGCTACCCCGCCCCCGGCGTGAGCGCGGCCCCGCTGGCCATCAGCGGCTACGCGTTGGTGGTGGCCGTGGGCATGGCCATGACGGGCTCGCTTTTCTCGTCCGACTCCTGGAACAACATCGGTTTCGCGGGCGAGGAAATCCAGAACCCCGAGCGCACGCTGGTGCGCAGCATGGCCATCGGCACGGCCATCGTCACGGTGCTCTACATTCTCATCAATGTAGTGTACCTGCTGGTGCTGCCGCTGCACGGCTCGCCCGAGGCGGCCACGGTAGCCGGTCGCGGCATTCAGTACGCCACCGACGACCGCGTGGCCACGGCCGTGGCCGAGTCGGTGCTCGGCAAGGCGGGCGCTTACGTCATGGCCGTGCTCATCATGCTCAGCACCTTCGGGGCCAACAACGGCATCATCCTCAGCGGGGCACGGGCCTACTTCGCCATGGCGAAAGACGGCCTGTTCTTCCCCGGCCTGGCCCGCCTGAACGGGGCCGGCGTACCCGGGCGCGCGCTGTGGGCCCAATGCCTGTGGGCCAGCCTGCTCTGCCTGAGCGGCTCCTACGGGCAGCTGCTCAACTACGTGATGTTTGCCGTAATTCTGTTCTACGTCGTCACCATCATCGGCATTTTCGTGTTGCGGCGCACCCGGCCCGAGGCCCCGCGCCCCTACCGCGCCTGGGGCTACCCGGTGCTACCGGGCCTGTACGTGCTGCTGGCCAGCACCTTCTGCCTCATCCTGCTCATCGCCCCCGACACGGCCGAGTTCTCGCGGCGCGGCCTGGGCCTGGTAGCGCTGGGCCTGCCAGTGTACTACCTGTTCCGCAACCGCTTGGGCAGCAGCGCCAGCCGCTGATATACGACTTGCGCTGGAAGTCCCCATAAAAAAACCGGCCCTTTACGAAAAGGGTCGGTTTTTTTATGGCTGAAAAACGCCGAATGTCCTCTAGCGGTGCTTGCGGCCGGATTTGGCGCGGGGCGTCAGGGTCACACTCACGCCCTTGTTGCCGTGGGTGGTCACGGTTTCGTCGTCGTAGCCGCCGTAGCCATAGGTCAGCACGTTATCGGCGTTGGTGGGTACTTCAATCGAGTAGCTACCGCTGGCATCGGTGCTGGCAATTTTGTTACTGCCCTTCAGGAAAATAGTGGCTCCAGCCAGTGGGCGGCCATTCTCATCTTCAATTTTGCCGTTGAGCGTTGCCATAGTCGGAGCGGCGGGAGCAGGTGCCGGGGCCGGAGCCGGGGCAACCTCGGCCACCGGGGCCGGCGCGGGCGCGGCGGCAACCTCGGCGGCGGCGACGGGGGCAGCGGTGGTGGTGGTCGTCGTTGTTGTGGCAGGTGCCGTGGTGGTTTTGGTCTTCACCGTGGTGGCAGCGGCCGTGGTAGTAGTCTTTTCCGCAGCTTTAGTAGCGGCCGAGTCTTCGGCCGGCGGCACGGCTCCGGTTACGGCTGCATCGCTGAGCATAAACGAGGGGGTAACCGAAGCGATGCCGGACCCGTGGCCTTTGGGCAGGGCAAGGTAGCCCACCACCAGCGCCACGATAACGCCCAGCAAAATATAAGTCAGGCGGTTGTTTCCGCCGGAAAGCACGTCTTCATCCTGCGCGTCCAGGTTGGGGTTATACTCTTCGTTGGGATTGTTCTGTAGATTGTTGGGCTCCATTGGGTCGGGAAAATTGGAAAGCGTGAATAGTTAGGAAAGCAAGTTAATGGCAATGGCGGACAGCCCGTCAGGCAGCGCAAGTTATGTATTTGCACAGGGTTTCCACAATACTACTATTCTTTCTGCTTTCATTCCCGCACTCGCCGGCCCGTTTTTCTCGTTGAGCAGCCCAATAAAAACGGCCAGTCGGTTGCCGCTCCCCGGCGGGGCAGCGGCAGCCGACTGGCCGAAAGGAGTCTGGCGCAAAGTCTCAACGCTTGGGCTTAGCAGCACAACAATGCGCTGAACGCCGGAAGCCATAACCATAACCCGGTATCAAGGTAGCTGATTTTTTTGCTGCGTACGAACCCAACCACGAGCCAGGCAAACCGCGCGGCGGTAGTTGCCCGCGAAACGGTAGCTACTCGCTGCCGGCACTGTCGCCGGCCGGCTTGGCGGGGCCGCTGGGGGCATCCTCACCGAATTTTTGCTCGCGGGTGCGCAGCTTGTCCAACTCGTAGCTGCCTTCGGCCTCGAAGCCCGGACCCTGAGCCTGCTCGCCGGCACTCTGGTGGTTGTTGCCGCCCTGGGGCTCGGTTTCGGAACCGCCGATGTGCAGGTTTTCGAGCTGGTCTTTCTGGTTGCTGCGCTGGGTGTATCCGTGGGCCCCGATGTTGCGCTGGGCGGTGGGGTCGCTGGTATCCTTGCCGTTGCTCTGCGACTGCTGGTAATCCTTTTCCTGCTCGAGAGCAGCATTCTTAGGAATGCCGCCAGGGGCATCAGCGTCGGCATCGGGAGTCGTCTTGTCGGTATTCATGAGGCGGGACGTAAGGTGGTGTTGATACCCCCTGGTACGCAGCCGGCGGGTTGGCGGTTGGCCGGCTCCGGCCCGGCTACCGGGCCGCCTGGTCGTTCAGCCTCCAGTCGTAGGGGTAATAATCGACGGCGTAACCGGTGGGCACGCTCTTCGCCTTGTCCGGGCGGAACTGGTTCACATACAATACCTCCGACCGGCCACTGCTGGTGAAATCAGCCTCGTACCATTTAAAAATCTGGGGCAGCCGCACCTGCCTGGTGGTGGGGTCAACCTGCACGTAATTGGGGTCGGCGAGGGCAAAGCGGGCTTGGCTGTTCAGCTGCTCCGGCAATCGGGAGCCGACGTAGGCGGTCTGGCTCAGGGGCGGGCAGCTTTGGGTGCCGCACACCAGCGCGAAGTGTAGGCGGGGGTCGTCGTAAATCCGGCGGAGTTTGTCGGTTTCAATCTGGTCGAGGGTAAGCTGCTCGCGGCCCACGCGGTGCAGGGTTTTATTGAAGAAGCCGGGCATGTCCTGCACCGACTTCAGGGGGTAGTTGCGCACGATGTCACCAATTACCAGCACGTTGTAGGCATTCAGGTAAAAGGCGTACTGGTCGGCCGGAGTGGCGTGAGCCACATCGAAACCACCGATGCTGAACAGCAGGGCATCGAGTTGCTCTGAATCACGCCGGATAGCGGAATAATCTACTTTTCCGTTCTTATCGACATACCGATGCAGAAAAGCGGTGGTTTCGCCCGTGAGGTTGTTGGCCAGCACCCGAGCGTGCAGGCTGCCGGCCACCGGAGCAGCAAGTATAGCAAAAAATGCCAGAAAAAAGAATCCGACAGCGTGTAAAGATTTCATACCGGGATAATTGAATTGCAGTAAAAACAATCCAAGCTACAACCCGGCCCCGGATTTACATTTCAGGTATTTTCATATTCCCATTCTGGTAAAC
>JALYUI010000028.1 GCA_030853845.1 Bacteroidota bacterium
CTGGCAGTCATGTATTTCCCGTTTGTTCACAGTTAACTATTCACTGCTAACTGTTCACTGCTAACTGTTCACTGCTAACTGTTCACTGATAACTGTATTCAGCACCTCCAGCAGCGCCTTCGCCTTCAGCAGGCACTCCTCGTACTCGCGCTCGGGTACCGAGTCGTAGGTAATGGCCGAGCCCACCTGAAAGCTGAGGTAGCCGGTATCGGCCCGGTATTGCAGCGAGCGAATGACGACGTTGAAATCGAAGTCGCCATTGGCAGCTACGTAACCGATGCTGCCGCTGTAAAGGCCGCGCCGGCTGCGCTCGTAATGCTCAATGAGCTGCATGGCGCGGATTTTTGGCGCGCCCGTCATCGAGCCCATCGGGTAAGTGGCGCGCAACACATCCACCGGGCTCAGCCCGGGCGGCAGCTCGGCGGCCACGGTCGAAATCATCTGCCACACGTGGCGGAAAGGGTAGAGGCCGAACAACTCGTCCACCGTTACGGAGCCGGTGCGGGCCACGCGGGCCAGGTCGTTGCGCACCAGGTCCACAATCATCAGGTTTTCGGCGCGCTCCTTTTCGTCGTTGAGCAAGCCCACACGCTGCTGCTCGTCCTCGGCCGGGGTACGGCCCCGGCGCGCAGTGCCCTTGATGGGCTGCGACCACACCCGCGCCCCGCGCCGGGCCAGAAACCGCTCGGGCGAGGCGCAGAGCAGGAAATGGTCGTGCCAGCGCACAAAGCCCGCAAATGGCGCGGGCGAGGCCGCATTCAACCGTTCAAAAATATCTACCGGGTCCAGCTGCACCCCTTCAGCGTAGAATTCCTGACACAGATTCAGCTCGTAAACTTCGCCGCTGAGGATGTCTTCGCGCACGGCATCCACGGCGCGCAGATACTCGGTGCGGGGCAGGCGTGGGCGCAACGCCGGCAGCTGCGGCGGCGGGGTGGGCGCTACCGGGGTTGCCAGAATCCGGGCCAGCACATCGGCTGCAACGCCGTGAATTTCCAGGGTTTCCGCCTCCCAGCGCAGCCAGATTTCGGGCCGAAAAAAAAGCAGCGCCGGCCACCCGAAACCTGCGTGGTTAGCGCTGCTCAGGCGCTCGGTTTCGTCTTTCAGCTCATAAGTCAAAAAACCAAAAGCCGGGGCGGCGGCATCTATTTGCAGCCACGCTTCCAATTCGCCCAGCGAGGTAGGCGCGGCGTCGGCTTGCCGGGCCACGGCCAGCAGGCGCGCAAACGGGCCAGTGGGATAAGCCAGGTCATTCGGCTCGAAGTAGGCGCAGTGTGCAAACCCGGCCGCCCAGCGCAGCGCCCGCGCCCGGAAGTCGGCCGGCAGGTCGGCCAGCAGCACCGTCTGGAATGGAGCAGGAGAAACGTCGGACACGAGAGCAGCAGTTTCGGGGAATTGATGCGCAGAATGCTCTGCATGACGTTCTGTTTTCTCTCTTACCACAGGTTCTCCCGCCAAAGGGTCAAAGGACGGGCTATTTCAGCTCGCGCAGGGCCAGCTTGGCTTTGGCGTCGGTGCTGTTCTTGTATTCGTGCCAGGGGTAGGCCAGGGCCTTGAGGAAGTATTTGCGCGCCACCGGCTTGTTGCCCACGCTCTGGGCCAAATAGCCCTGTTGCAGCGCGGCCTGCGGGGCGTAGTAGTACGGCGCTTTCGGGCCGGCCTCGGTCAGCGTGGCCTCGAAGTAGAACCAGGCCGAATCGAGCCGGCCCAGGCCCTGGAACGCCCGCGCCCGGCGGTAGGGGGCCTCAATCCGGTCGCGCCACAGCGTTTTTGCCGTCGGGCGAAAGGTGCGGAGCGTTGCCAGCGACTCCTCATAATAGCCGCCGTCGGCCTGCAGACGGGCGCGGGTCAGCCCCGGATTCAGGGCCGTGGCTTCGTAGTAGTAGTGCTGGGCGTAGGCATCTTCCTCGGTATCGGCCGGGCCGGGCTGGTTGATGAGGGCGCGGTAGTGGGCCACCACGGCCGCCGGCTGCCCGCCCAGCCAGGCCGCCAGATAGAGCTTGAAGGCGGCATCCTTTCGGTAGTGCTGCCCGCGAAACTCGCGCAGAAACGTCAGGTTTTCGCGCTCCGAGGCCGCGTAGTCGCCCCGGTACAGCAGCAGGTCGGCGGCGAGGTGGTGCAGGTAGGGCGTGGGCAGGTAGGCGGAGCCGGTGGGCCGGATGCGAAAGGCGGCCAGCGCGGCTTCGGCCTGGTGCTGGCGCTTTTCGGTGCTCAGGCGCAGGTAGGCGAAAAGCAAGTTGTCGGGCTGCTCGGCGGTGAGGCGCTCGGTGAGGCGCAGGGCTTCGGTGGGCTGCTTGTAGTAGCTCTCCCGAATCAGGGCCAGGTAGAGTTGGCTTTCGAGCTGGAAATCGTGGGGCTGCGTGGCCGCCAGCGTCAGGTTGCGCAGGCCGTTCTCGATGTTGGGCGACAGGCCCAGCAGGCGCAGCAGCCAGTGGTAGCCCTCGGGCATGGCTCCCACGGCAAACTCCATCAGCCCCAGGGTTTTGCGTGCCGGCAGGAAGTTGGGGTAGCGGCTCACTACGTCCTGCATCTGGTGGTAGCCGCTGCGCAGGTGGTAGCCGCCCAGCACCACGTGCTTAAACAGCAGCTGGCTCAGCCCCAGCTGCAAGGTGATTTCAGCCCGCGCATAGTCGCGTAGGGCACTGGCCGGGGCAACGTCCAGCGCATCGAGGTGGGCTTCCTGGCTGCCGGCCAGCGCCTCATAGCGGCGCTCGTCCTGGCTCACGCTCAACTCGATGAAATCGGCGCAGTTGGCCACCAGCAGCGGGGCCGGAGCGTGCGGGGCCGAAGCCAGTTCGGCGCGAAGTAGTGCCCGCCCGGCTTCCAGGCGCAGCTTCAGGACCTCGGCGTAGGCCCGGCGGCTGGTAGGAGTGAGCGGCCCGGCCGCTGGGGACGGCGCTTCTGGCTTCTGACGGGTAGCCTCCAGTTGCTGGCTGCCGGGTGCAGCTTGCTGGTCGCAGGTTTTCGGGAACGCACCAAACGGGGCCAGCCGCCGCGAAACGGCATCAGCCTGCACCGGGCGCAGAGGCCCGGCCCACAGCAGCTGTGGTTGCCACAGCAACAGCAGCAGCGAAAGAGTCAGCCCAAAGGGCAGCATTGCCCGCCGGCCCCGGGATTGCCCCCGGTGCCAACCCCCCAAATCAGCCAAAGCAAGCTCGCTACTCAACATAAACCAACGATGCAGACAACAAAAAAGGAACGGCGCAGCCGTTCCTTTTTTCAACTTGTTAAACCAGCAACCAGAAACCAGCAACCTTCAACTTAGGCGATGCGCGCTTCCACATCGGCCAGAATACGGCCACAGTGCTCGCACACGATGATTTTCTTGTGCGAGATGATGTCGGCCTGGCGTTGGGGCGGCACCGTATTGAAGCAGCCGCCGCAGGCATCGCGGCGCACCAGCACCACGGCCAGGCCGTTGCGCACGTTGCCGCGAATGCGGGTGTAGGCCGTCAGCAGGCGGTCCTCTACGGGCTTGGTGGCCGCTTCGCGCTTCACCATCAGGCCACGCTCTTCTTCCTCGTTCTCGCCCACGATGGTGTCGAGCTCGCTCTTTTTGGTGTCGAGGTCCTTACGGCGCTCGTCAAGTTTGTGCTTGGTACCGCTGATTTCGGCGTTTTTCACGTCAATCTGGTACTGGGCCTCCTTGATTTTCTTGTCGGCAATCTGGATTTCGAGGCGCTGGAGCTCAATTTCCTTGGCAATGGCTTCGAACTCGCGGTTGTTGCGCACGTTCTGCTGCTGCTCGTCGTACTTCTTGATGAGCGACTCCGCGTCCTTGCTGGCCTGCTTGCGGGCCTTGATAGTATCGTTGAGGCCCTGGATTTCCTCGTCGAATTTCTTGACGCGCACTTCGTAGCCGGCAATTTCGTCTTCGAGGTCGCTCACTTCCTCGGGCAAATCGCCGCGCACGCGCCGGATTTCATCGAGCTGCGAGTCGAGGTGCTGCAGGGTGAGCAGGGCTTCGAGCTTGGCGGCTACGGGAACGTCGGCGGGAGCCACGGCGGCACTTTTAGCAGTCATATTGAACGGGGTTCGTAGGGGTTTCAGCGATTAAGACCGCAAAAGTACG
>JALYUI010000584.1 GCA_030853845.1 Bacteroidota bacterium
GCCGCTGCCCGATTCGTTGCTGGCGGACGCGCCGTACCGGGCGGGGCGGGCCCCCGACCCGCGGCTCACCCCGCGCCTCAACGCGTACTTTCACCGCTACGGCGCCGCCGATACGCTCCTGGTCTACCCCCTGAACGCGCCGCCGGTGGTCGCCTACCGCTACCTGGTGGTGAAGTGCGCCGCTGGCCGCACGCAGGGCTGGGTCGCCACCCGCTTCGCGCCCCTGACGCGCCCCAGCTTGCCTGACGAACCGGGGCCGTGGGGCGGTTTCTGACGCGGGGCCCGGCCCCGCAAGGGTGCCGGACGAAGGTCGCTTGTCACATTTGAAGAGGTTCGTTTAAGAAATGTGACAAGCAAGAAAACCTTGGTTGGACTCCTTGAGCGAGAGGCTTTTCCTAGAGGCAACTTTCTAATTTTCAACATGAGCTCGTACGCCTTTACAGGGTCTTTATAAAGTTGGGTAGTGCCAGAGTCTTCGTCTGCGGCAGCGAAACAGTTGCTAGTTGTACGAGGCCTAGGTCGATGATTTTGTGGTTGAGGGTCTGGTAATTTAAGCGCACGAAACCATACTGCGGCTGGTACCATAGCTCTAACGTAGAGGACCCTTTCGCACAAGTGGCCCTCGCTTGAATCACCCAGCAAGACAAGAGGCCAAAGGGGGTGCGCAAGGGTTTTTGCCCCTGGACAACATACGTGCTGGTCACGCGCATATCATCTTGCCACACGGCCCAAGCCGGATTGCTGTACCACGCGCCGACGTCTAGGGAATCGGTCCACTGTTTGCCCGCATGAAGCGGAAACTTGAGGTAGGGAAAGGGACTTAATTCTAAGACGCGGTAGTTGCCTTCCCGAGGGGGGTGGCTCCAAAGGGTAGTCTCATCCTCGATAACACCTGCGAAAGCAGTTGGGGCCGCGTGGGCGCCATAGCCAAAGCCCAGCTTGCTCTGCAACGTATCGCCGACCTCCAGGCCGCCATAGTGGTCTTCGGGCTTATACTTGCCATAACACAAGATGGTTAGTGTGTCTACTCGTGCTGCAGCGCCGGGTGCTGGTCGGTGAGCTACTTGGTAAGTGAACTGCTGGCCTCGCCGAAAAAGCCGAGAGGGAGCCGCTACTTGCGCCGGCTGCTCCTGGCAGGCAAAGAGCCCCCTAGCCAAGGAGCTAAAGAGTAAGGGTCGAAGCCAACTGCGACGTAAAAAAAGAAGGGACATGATAAGGCTAAAGTATTCCCTTTGGGCCTAGTAACAGGTCAGTACGAAAACCGCACCGATTCTGAGGCCGGCCTTATAACGCAGATTATGTTCGATAATAGTACCGAGCTTATAATATTACCCAGACGCTCGCTTAATTATTGACTCACCGCTTGAATTCAGAAAAGGTGTGGCAACGGGCCCTTATCGGACCCTATCTAAAAGGCGGTGGCTGTTTAAATCACCGTTTTGCTGAACTGAATTATAGGAGCGATTTCCACCTGAAACAGGTTGTGCCGCCTCGGCACCTCTACCTTTCGGCTCCCATATCCGTTCTTCTTTGCTTGTATCTGCCATGCTTGGTTCGCTCCGTTTCCTCTCGCTGCTGGGCTGCCTGCTATTGTCCGCCTGCATGAGCACACGGCCTTTTCTGTCGGGGGTATACCAGCACCAAGCAAAGGACTATGTGGCCCGGTTGGAGTTGACGGCCCTCGACAGTTCATTCCGCTATTCTTGGAAGGCCATGGACGTGAACGCCGGATGCCATGGCACCTGGGTGCACCGGCGGGACACGCTGTACTTGCGGTGCGCGGCGGAAGCGATGCCCGCACCCCTGAGCAGCGGGTACCTGACTAACCGAACGCCCACGGCCGTTGTAAGGCCCGGCAACCGCATACGCTTTGAGGGCATTGTTTTAACAAGGACGAAGTAAAACGCTCCCTTTCGTGAACTACTAAACTAAACAGCCAGCAAGTTCCATGGGGCTCGGAACGCCCTCCTTTTGCGTGTGCAGAGTTTAAGAAACTCGTCTATCATTCAAAGTTCACGAAACTCGGTTAGGAGATGAGTTTCGTAAACTCCATTTAAGCGTTGTCGGAGCCACCCATTCCAGTAGAGAATTCACATATGGAGCCATCAGAGGGTCCTGGGCAGCGACAAATTACCCACCCGGCTCGTTGGGCCAGCAAGGCGCACCTTTCGGGGCCAAGTCCCGAGTGAAGGTTTGCGCTCG
>JALYUI010000112.1 GCA_030853845.1 Bacteroidota bacterium
GTGCAGCGCAGCGCCGAAGCCGACCAGCTGGGCATGGTGCACCAGAAATTCGGCCAGTTCTACCAGGGCATCCCGGTGGAGCACGCCAGCTACTCGATTCACAGCAAAGGGGGAGTTATTGAGTCCATCAGCGGCGACTTCGAGCGCATCACTAACCTGAACACCACGCCCTCGCTCAGCGACCAGGCGGCCCTGAGCCGGGCCCTGGCCAGCGTGGGCGCCCGCACCTACATGTGGCAGACCACCGAAGCCAACGCCGCTTCGTTCCTGCCCACCGGCTCGCTCGTGATTGTGCGCGACCACCGCGTGGAGAACGGCCCGCAGGTACTGGCCTGGAAATTCAACATCTACGCCGCAGCCCCCATCAGCCGCGCTTACGTGTACGTGAACGCCCACAATGGGGAGGTGGTGCTGACCGACAACATCATCAAGCACGCGGCGGCCACGGCCACGTTCGCCACGGCTTACAGCGGCACGCGCAACCTGGCCGACGGCACGACCAGCGGGGGCTACTTCCTGCAGGAAACCACCCGCGGCAACGGCATCCAGACCTTCAACTGTAAGAAGGGCAACAGCTACACGGCGGCCACCAACTTCATCGACGCCGACAACAACTGGACGGCGGCCGAATACAACAACGCCAACTTCGACAACGTGGCCGGCGATGCCCACCTGGGCGCGCAGTGCACCTACGACTACTGGAAGGCCATTCACGGCCGCAACTCCTACGACAACGCGGGGGCCGCTATCAAGAGCTACGTGCACTTCGACGACACGCCCGGCGACGGGGTCGGCTACGAGAATGCCTACTGGGATGGCACGGAGATGACCTACGGCGACGGCGCCTCGCGCTTCCGTCCGCTGACGGCGATGGACGTGTGCGGCCATGAAATCGGCCACGCCGTGTGCGAGCGCACGGCCAACCTGACCTACTCGAACGAGTCGGGGGCGATGAACGAGGGCCTGTCCGACATCTGGGGTGCTTCGATTGAAGACTATGCCGTGAACACGCTGGGCGTGATTTCGGGCGGCCCGAAGGCGAAATCGACCTGGCTGATTGGCGAGGAAATCGACAAGCAGCAGGCGGCTTTGCGCTCGATGAGCGCGCCGAAGACGCTGGGCCAGCCGGCTTACTACAAAGGCACGAACTGGTACACGGGCTCGGCCGATAACGGCGGGGTGCACACCAACTCGGGCGTGCTCAACCACTGGTACTACGTGCTGGCCGCCGGCGAGAGCGGCACCAACGAAGGCGGCGGCAGCTACAGCGTGACGGGCGTGGGCCTGAATGCTGCGGCTAAAATCACGTTCCGCATGGAGAGCGTGTACATGACGGCCAGCTCGACTTATGCGCAGGCCCGGACCGGTGCCATCCAGGCGGCGACGGACCTGTTCGGCGCGGGCTCGGCCCAGGTTATTGCCACCACCAACGCCTGGTTCTCGGTGGGGGTGGGCGCGGCCTACAGCGGCGGTGGCGGCACGCCTCCTCCCGGCAGCTACTGCACCAGCAGCAGCAACAGCGTGGCCTACGAGTATATCGACCTGGTGCAGCTCGGCAGCATCAACCGCACTTCGGGGGCCGATGGCGGCTACTACAACGGCACGGCCAGCAGCACCAGCATCGCCCAGGGCTCGAGCCAGACCATCAACGTATCGGCTGGTTTCGTGAGCTCGGCTTATTCGGAGTATTTCAAAGTATACATCGACTACAATGGCAACGGCGTGTTCACCGATGCCGGCGAGCAGGTGGTGAACGGGGCAGCCAGCACCTCGGCTACTACCCGCGCCTATGCCTTCACAGTGCCGGCCACCGCTAAAACCGGCTCTACCCGCATGCGGGTGGTGATGAGCGACAACTCGGCAACTACCAGCTGCGGCGCTTACAGCTACGGCGAAACCGAAGACTATACCGTCAACATCACGGCCGGTAGCGGCGGTGGCGGCGGCACGCCGCCCCCGGCTTCGTACTGCGCCAGCAAGAGCAACAGCGTAGCCTATGAGTACATCGACTACGTAAAGCTCGGCAGCATTAACCGCACCTCGGGGGCCGATGGCGGCTACTACAACGGCACGGCCAGCAGCACCAGCATCGCCGCCGGCTCGTCGCAGACCGTTAGCTTCTCGGCCGGTTTTGTAAGCACGGCCTACTCGGAGTACTTCAAGGTGTACATCGACTACAACCAGAACGGCGTGTTCACCGATGCCGGTGAGCTGGTGGTAAATGCGGCGGCCAGCAGCGCGGCCACCACCCGCACGGGGACCTTCACGGTGCCGGCCTCGGCCAAGAGCGGCGCTACCCGCATGCGGGTGGTGATGAGCGACAACTCGGC
>JALYUI010000115.1 GCA_030853845.1 Bacteroidota bacterium
TTTCCAGCTGGCGGTGGAAGCCGGGTACGCAGCAAAATGCGCCCTGCTCGGCGGGCGTATCACAGAGGTACAGCAGGCCTTGGGTGCCGAAATGCAGCGGCGGCTCCAGGCTCATGTCCCAATGCAAATGCGGACCCTGGAAGGGTAGGGCGGTGGTTTGGGGCGGGTTGAAGCTGGTGCGGTCGGTGGTTTTCCACAAGTCGGCCGTTTTCCAGAGCTGGACGAATGCCTGCTGAATCCGCTTCGACTGCCGGTTGGCCAGCAGCGTGGGGTGATGGTAGAAATCCATCATAATGCCCTTACCAATGGGCTTTTCGTACCAGGTGGCCGGGTTGTGCGGGTCCATGCCCAGGGCTTCCCACACGGCTTGCTCCGTAGCCCGGGCCTGCTCCTTCGATACGGCCGCCCGCAGAATAACGTAGCCGTGCTCATCCCAGAAAGCCAGGTCCTCGGCACTCAAAACAGCCGGCTCGGCCTCAATTTCCCGCAGGTGCTGTTGCAGGCTCTCGGGATAGGGCCGACTGGCAAACCGGCTGTTGAGGCGGGCAATTTGCGTTGGAGCAATCTGCCCGTTGTTTCGGGCCAGCACCCACTGCTCAAACTCCGAAAAGGTCGGGGTCGATTGCATCAGGTAGCGGGTGGTTTCCTCAATTGGTAGCCCCAGCCCGTTGAGCAGCAGGTTGTCGAACCGCCAGCTTTGCGCGGTTTGCTCCACGGATATGCCGTTGCGCTTGGCCAGCGCCTGCGCCCAGAAGCGCTTTAAATACTGTACCCCAAGCGCACCGGTTTCTTCCAAGTCAACTGCGGTGTACCGAACGTCCATGAGTAGCAATTTTATTGATGAGCAAGCCCGGGCAATTTACAGGCAATCCATAAAAAAAGCGGCAACTGACTGTTCAGTTGCCGCTTTTTTTATGGATTGCCTCCGCTTTAGAAATTCCGCTCGCCCGTTTCGCGCTTGCCCAGCATCACCGAGCCCACCATGGCCGCCAGCAGCAGGATGGAAGCCAGCTCGAACGGCAGCGCGTAGTCGCGGAACAGCACCATGCCCAGCTTGTCCACCATGCCAATCTGCGAGTCGAACGTAGCCGCGTTGTAGCCGGCGGGGCTGATGTTACGCAGGGCGGCCACTAGAATCAGCAGCAGCGAGCCGCCGGCAATAGCGGCGGCAAACTTGGCCAGGGCGGGCTTGTGCGGCTCGGTTTCCTCGTTCAGGTTCAGGAACATAATCACGAACAGGAACAGCACCATGATGGCCCCGGCGTACACGATGATGTTCACGGCGGCCAGAAACTGCGCGTTCAGCAGCAGGTAGTGCCCCGAGAGCGTGAAGAACGTGAGGATGAGGAACAGCACGCTGTGCACCGGGTTTTTAGCCAGCACCACGCCCAGTGCACTGAACAGGGCCACAAAAGAGAGAAAGAGGAAGAGAGACATGCTGTAGCGTGGACGCTGAGAGCCCGCGAATAGGATGGTGATGAAATAAGTACGGCAAGACGCGGACTCTCAGAGTCCACGCTACATTTACGCCAGCTGGGTGCGCAGCTTGTCGGCCTGCTCGGGCGTGAGCTGAATGCCGCGCTTCGAGCGGTTGTCCGGCGTCACGGGCTCCACCAGCCGGTCTTTGCCGTAGATGAACTCGTCGCGCTCGAAGCGCGGCGGGGCCATTTTATCGGCTTGCAGGTACACGGCGGCTTTGGGACAGGCTTCTTCGCACAGGCCGCAGAAGATGCAGCGCAGCATGTTGATTTCGTAGCTGACGGCATATTTCTCCTCGCGGTAGAGGCCTTCCTCGCCTTTTTTGCGCTCGCCGGCCACCATCGTAATGGCTTCGGCGGGGCAGGCCACGGCGCACAGGCCGCAGGCCGTACAGCGCTCGCGGCCGGCTTCGTCGCGCTTCAGCACGTGCAGGCCGCGGAAAACGGGGGAGAAAGGGCGCGTCTCTTCAGGGTAGCGAATGGTGACCTGCTTCCTGGTCGCCGCCCGAAAAAAGTGCTGCATCGTAATCGACAAGCCCTGGAAAATAGCCGGCAGGTAGGTCCGCTCGGCCAGGGTCATGGGCTTCTTTTCGAGAACTTTGGCGCGTTTGCTTAAGGATTCCATGAGTCGTTATTGAATGACGCCGAACGTAATCAGGCCGCCCGTGAGCAGGATGTTGAAAATGGCCAGCGGGATGAGGATGGTCCAGCCCAGGCGCATCAGCTGGTCGTAGCGGAAGCGCGGCAGCGTCCAGCGCACCCACATGAAGAAGAAGATGCCGGTGAAAATCTTGGCGAACATGGCCACCACGCCCATCAGCACAAAGATGTTGTGCGCCCAGTCGGCCGAGAGGCTGGTCTTATTGGTCAGGAAATCGAGGAATTCGTACTGGAACGGGTAGTTGAAACCGCCGAAATAAAGCACCGACATCACGGCCGTGGCCACGAACACGTTCACGTACTCGGCAAACAGGTACAGGCCCATTTTCATCGAGCTGTACTCGGTGTGGTAGCCGCCAATCAGCTCGGTTTCGCACTCGGGCAGGTCGAACGGGGTGCGGTTGGTTTCGGCAAAAGCGCAGACGATGAAGATGACGAAGCCCAGCGGCTGCTTGAACACGTTCCAGGTAAAGATGTCGCTGAAGTGCCAGCCGCCGCCGATGTGCGTCTGCTGCAACGTGATTTCGCGCAGCGACATCGTGCCCGACATCATCAGTACCGCAATCAGGGCCAGGCCCATCGCCAGCTCGTAGCTGATGTTTTGCGAGGCGGCCCGGATGGCACCCAGCAGCGAAAACTTGTTGTTCGAAGCCCAGCCGCCAATCATAATGCCGTACACGCCCAGCGACACGATGCCGAAAATGTAGAGCATGCCCACGTTGATTTCAATGCCTTGCAGGTGCACAATGGTATCGCCGAACTGTAGGAAGTTGCCGAACGGAATCACCGCCGACGACATCAGGGCCGTAGTCATGGCCAGGCAGGGGCCGAAAATGAACAGCGCCCGGTTAGCCCCGGCGGGGAAGAATTCTTCCTTGGTGAAGAGTTTCACGGCATCGGCCAGCGGCTGCAGCAGGCCGAACGGCCCGGCGCGGTCCGGGCCGACCCGGTCTTGCAAAAACGCGGCAATTACGCGCTCGGCATAGGTGCAATACGTGGCAATCAGCAGCGAAACGCCGAAGGTTACCAGAACGACGAGGCCTTGCCAGCCCAGAACGGGGAGAGTCATAATCTGTTTTTCTATTTCGTTAGAACGTCATGCTGAGCTTGTCGAAGCATCTCTACCTCAGTAGTAATTAATTGCTTGCGCGGTAGAGCTGCTTCGGCAAGCTCAGCATGACGTGCTTTTAGTATCGTTCTGATTAGTTATTCAACCCGCCCAGCCGCAGCGGCGGGTTGCGCTCCAGCTCGCGGGTGGTGCTCTCGGGCAAATCCAGAATCACCTGCGGGTTCACCACCGGCAATTCGTAATGGTTTTGGGCAATCACCGAGGCCCGGTTGATGTGCGCCGGGCCTTCGAGCGTCCAGTCGGTGGTTTCCTTTTTGTCGAAGCGGCAGGTGTTGCAAATCCATTCTTTCACTTCGCCGTACTCATCCTTGCGGGCCGTCACGCGCAGCACGTCCTTGCCTTTGTACCAAAGGGTTACGTGGCCGTTGCACTTGTCGGTTTCGCAGTCGCGGTGGGCATTCACGGGCTTGGTGAACCACACGCGCTGCTTGAAGCGAAACGTCTTATCCGTCAGCGCACCCACCGGGCACACGTCGATGACGTTGCCGCTGAACTCGTTGTCGATGATGTTCTCGATGTAGGTGCCGATTTCCGAGGCATCGCCGCGGCCCAGCACGCCGTGCACGCGCTCAGGAGTGAGCTGGTCGGCGGTGTACACGCAGCGGTAGCACAGGATGCAGCGCGTCATGTGCAGCTGAATGAGCGGGCCGATGTCGATTTTCTCGAACGTGCGGCGCTCTTCTTCGTAGCGCGTCGTGCTCAGGCCGTGCTCGAAGGCAAAGTTCTGCAGGTCGCACTCGCCGGCCTGGTCGCACACCGGGCAGTCGAGCGGGTGGTTGATAAGCAGCATCTCCACAATGCCCTTGCGCACGTCCATCACCTGCTGGTTGATGGTGTTTTCGACCACCATGCCGTCCTGCACCGTCGTGATGCACGAGGCCACCAGCTTGGGCATGGGGCGCGGGTCTTTGGCCGAGCCGGCCGACACCTTCACCAGGCAGGCGCGGCACTTGCCGCCGCTGCCTTCCAGGGGCGTGTAGTAGCACATGGCCGGCGGCACGATGTTGCCGCCAATCTGGCGGGCCGCGTTCAGGATGGTCGTTCCGTCGGGAACTTCCACCTCAATGCCGTCGAAGGTTATTTTAGCCATTGGTTTATCTGATTAATGAGTCATGCTGAGCGG